>DMTA01000058.1 GCA_003454835.1 Achromobacter sp.
TCAACGGCTGGGACGCGCGCCGGCACGGCATGCGGCTGCGCCATGCGGCCGGCGTCTGGGAGATCTTCATCCCGGGCGTGCGCCCCGGCGCGCGCTACAAGTTCGCCATCACCGACCGCAACGGCAATCAGTTCATGAAGGCCGACCCGATGGCGCGGCGCAGCGAGATGGCGCCGGCCACGGCTTCGATCGTGGACGATCCCGCGCCATACACCTGGACCGATGACGACTGGATGCAGGGACGCGGCGCGCGTCAGTCGCCCGATGCCCCCATCTCCATTTACGAAGTCCACGCCGGGTCCTGGGCAGGCTGCGAGTCTGGTGTCTGCGGCTGGGACCAGATGGCCGACAAGCTGCCCGGCTATGCCCGCGCCATGGGATTCACACATCTTGAGCTGATGCCGATCATGGAACATCCGTTCGGCGGCTCGTGGGGCTATCAGCCGCTGGGCATGTTCGCGCCGACCGCGCGCTACGGCCCGCCCGAGGCCTTCGCGCGCTTCATCGACCGCTGCCACGCCGCCGGCATCGGCGTCATTCTGGATTGGGTGCCCGCGCACTTTCCCGACGATGCACACGGGCTGGCCGCCTTCGACGGCACTTCGCTCTATGAATACGAGGATCCGCGCGAAGGCTATCACCCCGACTGGCACACCATGGTCTACAACCTGGGCCGCAACGAGGTGAAGGCCTTCATGATTGCGAGCGCCATGCATTGGCTGCGGCGCTTTCACATCGACGGGCTGCGGGTGNNATGGAACATGGGCTGGATGCACGACACGCTGCGCTATCTGTCGCAGGATCCCATCCATCGCCGCTACCACCACCATGACATCACTTTCGGCATGGTGTACGCGTTCAGCGAACGCTTCATCCTGCCGCTGTCGCATGACGAAGTGGTGCACGGCAAGGGTTCGCTGCTTGGAAAAATGCCGGGCGACACGCAAACGCGGCTGGCCAACCTGCGCGCGTACTACGGCTTCATGTGGGCGCATCCCGGCAAGAAGCTGCTCTTCATGGGTTGCGAACTGGCCCAGCCCACCGAGTGGAACCACGACGCCACCCTGAACTGGAACCTGCTGGATGACGCGGGCCACTTGGGCATCCAGCGCCTGGTAGCCGACCTGAACCGGCTGTATCGCGACGTGCCGGCGCTGCACGCGCGGGATGCGGACCCGTCGGGGTTCGCCTGGACGATCCTGGACGACCAGGACAACAGCGTCGTCGCGTTCCTGCGCACCGACGGCCAGCAGCAGATGCTGGTGGTGTCGAACTTCACGCCGGTCACCCGGCACGATTACCGCATTGGTGTTCCGCGCGCCGGCCGCTGGGCCGAACGGCTGAACACCGACGCGTCCCATTACGGCGGGTCCGGCCAGGGCAACCAGGGCGGGGCTCACACCGGCGACATGGCTGCCCATGGGCAGCCGCAGGCCTTGTCGCTCACCCTGCCGCCTCTTTCGACCCTCTTCCTGATGCACGAAGGCTGAATCCATGGATCCGTCCCAACTGACCCGTATTACCGGCGGCCAACCGACACCGCTGGGCGCCACCAGCGACGGACTCGGCGTGAACTTCGCCGTGTTCTCCGCGCACGCCACCCGAATCGAGCTGTGCATCTTCGACCCCAAGGGCCGCAAGGAATTGCGGCGCTTCGACCTGCCCGAGTGCACGGACGAAATCTGGCATGGCTACCTGCCGGATGCGCAGCCCGGCCTGCTGTATGGCTACCGGGCGCACGGCCCGTACGATCCGCAGAACGGGCACCGCTTCAATCCCCACAAACTGCTGCTGGACCCATACGCCCGCCAATTGAGCGGGCCGCTGCACTGGAGCCCCGCGCTCTTTGGCTACCGCATGAATCACTCGCGGCTGGACCTGAGCCTGGACCGCCGCGACAGCGCGCCCGCCATGCCCAAGGCCATCGTGGCCGATGAAGTCCCGTTCAACTGGGGCAACAGCAAGGCGCCGTGCACCTCGTGGAATGACACCACCATCTACGAGGTCCACGTGCGCGGCGCCTCGATGCAGCGCGAAGACCTGCGCCAGCCGCTGCGCGGCACCTGCGCCGCCCTGGCCGATCCGCATTTCATCGAACATCTGCAACGGCTCGGCGTGACGGCGGTGGAGCTGCTGCCGGTGTATGCCTTCCTGCAGGATCACTTCCTGACCGAACGCGGCCTGCGCAATTACTGGGGCTACAGCACCCTGTCCTACTTTGCGCCCGAGCCTGGCTACCTGATGCAACACCCCAACGAGCTGCGGCTCGCCATCCGGCGCCTGCATGCCGCGGGCATCGAGGTCATTCTGGACGTGGTCTACAACCACACGTGCGAAGGCAACGAGATGGGGCCGACCCTGTCCTGGCGCGGCCTGGACAACGCCAGTTACTACCGCCTGATGCCCGGCGAAGAGCGCTACTACATCAACGACACGGGCTGCGGCAACACGGTCAACATGTCGCATCCGCGCGTACTGCAGATGGTGACCGACTCCCTGCGCTACTGGGCCACTTCGTATGGCGTGGACGGCTTCCGCTTCGACCTGGGCGTGACGCTGGGGCGTGAAGGCAACGGCTACGATCCCGGCTCGGGGTTCTTCGACGTCATCCTGCAGGACCCGGTCCTGTCCAAGCTCAAGCTCATTTCCGAGCCGTGGGACATCGGCCCGGATGGCTACCAGTTGGGCAACCATCCGCCCGGGTTCGCAGAGTGGAACGACAAGTTCCGCGACACCACCCGCCGCTTCTGGCGCGGTGACGAGGGCATGCGCGGCGACATGGCGGCCCGGCTTTGCGGGTCGCGCGACATCTTCGACCGCCGCCATCGCCGGCCCTGGTCGACCGTCAACTACGTGGCCTCGCACGATGGCTTCACGCTGGCCGACATCGTCAGCTACGACGGCCGCCACAACGAAGCCAATGGCGAGGACGGCAACGACGGCCATTCCGAGAACTTCAGCCACAACTGGGGCGCCGAAGGTCCGACCGACGATCCGCAGATCCTGGAGACCCGCGGCCGCGTGCAGCGCGCGCTGCTGGGATCGGCCATGCTCTCCGACGGCACGCCGATGCTGCTGGCGGGCGACGAGTTCGGCAACAGCCAGGAGGGCAACAACAACGCCTATTGCCAGGACAACGCCATTTCCTGGCTGGACTGGACGCAGGCGCAAAGCGACTCCGGCCGCGCGCTCAGCCGCTACGTCGGCCGTCTGACCGCGTTGCGCCGTGCACATCCGAGCGTGCGCAGCGCCCGCTACGGCGATGCCGGCCAGGAGATCCTGCCGGGCATCCCCGCGATTTCCTGGTTCGACGCATCCGGGGCGCAGCTGGACGGTCCGGCCTGGGAAGCGGAGCAGGAACGCGTAATGGGCTTGCGCCGCGCCGCCCAGCGTCCGGATGGCGGCGCCGACGTGACGCTGTTGCTGATGAATCCCACCCATGAAGCGGTCACCTTCACGCTGCCGGAGCCCGCCATCGCCTGGTCGCTGGAGCTGGATTCGAACAAGCCCGCCGCGCCCGCGCCGTGGGATGAGCCGTCCGTGACGGTGGCCCCGCATAGCCTGGTCCTGCTGGCCCAGCGCGCGGAACCCGGAGACGCGTCATGACGCATTCGTACTCCTACGGCGCGATTCCGCTGGAAAGCGGCGTCACGCGCTTCCGGCTGTGGGCGCCCAGCGCTCCAGCCGGCCTCGCGCTCGAGGTCGAGGGCCATCCGCCCATTCCAATGCGCCCCGGCCCGGACGGCTACGCGCAGGCCGACGTGGATTGCGCGCCGGGCACGCGCTACCACTATCGCCTGGACGAGCGCACCGTCATGCCCGATCCCGCTTCGCGCCTGCAGGACGGCGACGTGCATGGCGACAGCATCGTCGTGCAACCGGGCGCGTACCGCTGGCGCCACCCGGAATGGACAGGCCGTCCGTGGGAAGAAACGGTCATCTACGAGGTCCACGCGGGCTTGGCCGGCGGTTACTCGGGTCTGATCGCCCGGTTGCCGGAACTGGCGGACATGGGCATCACGATGCTGGAACTCATGCCCATCGCCGATTTTCCGGGCGAACGGAACTGGGGCTACGACGGCGTGCTGCCGTATGCGCCCGACACCGCGTACGGCTCGCCGGACGACCTGAAGCAGTTGATCGATGCCGCGCATGGCCACGGCATGGGCGTGATGCTTGACGTGGTCTACAACCACTTCGGCCCGGACGGCAATTATCTGTCCGGCTACGCCGCGCCCTTTTTCCGCACCGACATCGACACGCCGTGGGGCGCCGCCATCGACTTCCGCCAGGAAGCCGTCAGCACGTACTTCAAGGAAAACGCGCTGTACTGGCTGACCGAATACCGCTTCGACGGCCTGCGACTGGACGCCGTCCACGCCATCGCCGGGCACGAGTGGCTGCACGAAATGGCCCGCTTCGTGCGAGACGGCGTCTCGGCCGAGCGCAACGTGCATCTGGTCGTGGAAAACGACGACAACCGCGCCAGCCTGCTGTGCGGCGACTTCGAAGCGCAATGGAACGACGATGCGCATCATGTGCTGCATCATCTGCTGACCGGCGAGTCCCGCGGCTATTACGCCGACTATGCCGAGGCGCCCGCGCAGGCGCTGGCGCGCTGCCTGGCCGAAGGCTGGGTGTATCAGGGCCAGCCCTCACCCTATCGCGGCGGCCAGCCGCGCGGCGAGCGCAGCGCAGACCTGCCGCCGACCGCCTTCGTGCTCTTCCTGCAGAACCATGACCAGACCGGCAACCGCGC
>DMTA01000054.1 GCA_003454835.1 Achromobacter sp.
CCGACCTGGCGGGACTGGCGGCGCGGATGCTGTCGACAGGCGGGCAGGGCGCGGCGCATCCGCGCATCCGCGTGATGGCGGCGCGCGCGCACGCCGGCATCAGCTGGACCGATTTTTCCGAATGGCTGGACAACCTGGCCGGGCTGTGCGGCGACCGCCTGCTGCGCGTCAAAGCCGTGGTGCGCGTCAGCGATTGCGAGGAACCCATCTTGATCCAGTCGGTCGGCTCGACCTTCAGCCTGCCGCAACGGCTGACGCGGCAGCCGGATGCGCGCGACGCGATCATCGTGATTGCGCGCGACATCGAGGCCGAAGAAATCCGTGCCTCCGCGCCGCACGCGCCGGTTGAAATGCTGGTCTGAACACTGTTGAACCCAAGGCCGCGCGGCCAGGCTGGCCTGCCGCGCGGCGCATCGTAGCAAGTCGTCAGTTCCCTTCGATACGAGGTTGTTATGCAAGAGAAAAACCTGAATCGCCGTGGCTTCATCAAGACAGCCTCCGGCCTGGCTTTGGCGCCCGCTCTGGGCTGGCTGCCCGGCATGGCGAACGCCGCCGAAAAGGAAATCGTGGTGGGCACCTGGGGCGGCGACTACCAGAACCTGCTGCAGCAGATCATCAACCCCATCGTCGCCAAGCAGGACGTGAAGGTGGTCTACGACACGGGCAACGCCGTGGGCCGCGTCACCAAGCTGCGCGCGGAAAAGAATTCACGCCGCGGCAGCATGGACGTGGCGCTGCTGGGCGAAGTCGATATGTACGACGCCGAGCGCTCCGGCACGCTGGAGCCGGTGGACGTCAAGAAGCTGCCCAATCTGGCCCATGCCATCGACACGCTGAAGACGCCGTACTCGATTCCGCACATCTTCAGCGCCATGACGCTGGTCTACAACACCGAGAAATTCCCGACGCCGCCGGATTCGCTGCAGGTGCTGCTCGATCCCAAGTGGAAGGGCCAGGTCGGCTTCTCCGACATTCTCTATCTCTATAACTCGGTCTTCGTGGGCCTGGGCGCGGATGGCACCACCAAGGACTTCGAGGGCGGCAAGCGGTTCCTGGCCAAGCTCAAACCCAACGCGCCGCGCATCTATCCGTCCAATGAAGCCGTGGCCGCCGCCTTCAAGTCCGGCGAAATCGCGATTGCCGTCATGTGGAAGGCGCGCGCGCTGCAGTGGAAGGACAGCGGACTGCCGCTGGGCTTCGTTATCCCGAAGGAAGGGTCGGTGCCGGTGTCGTTCGAGGCCGCCGTCGCCAAAAACAGCCGCAACAAGGACGCGGCGTGGGCGTACCTGAACGCCATGCTGGATCCTCAGGGCCAGATCGGTTTTGCCGAAAAGATGGGCTACGCGCCCACCGTCACCAACGCGTCGCTGCCGGAAGCGTTGAAGCGCGTGGGCTTCTCGGACGCCGAGGTCAAGCTGCTGCACGCGTACGACCTGAAGGGATTGACCGAGAAGAAGGCGGACATGCTTGAGTTCTGGAACAAGGAGTTCAAGGCGGGATGATCGAGGGCGGGCGCTGTTCCCCGCGCTGCGCCGCTGACCGCGTCATCGAAGCGCGATTCCTGCAGGGGAATCGCGCTTTGTCGTTTCCGGATGACTCAGCTTTGTCTTTGAAATGTTATATCATCCGCTGCTTGTTTTGTAATGATATAACATCCAAGAGGGTAAAGATGAACGGTAAGAAGTTGGGGATGGGGAAAGCGCGCGGCAAAGCATCGCGCGGTCGAGCGGTTGGCCGGGCGCCTTTGAAGCCGCTGGTGTGCTCGCTGATGCTGATGGCGCCCGTCGCCCAGGCGCAGACCGAAGGTGAGGCCCGCACGCAGACCGTGGCGCCGATCACGGTCTCCGCGAATCCGCTGGGTCTGGATCTGAACAGCACCACGCTGCCGGCCTCGGTGCTGGAAGGCGATGCGTTGATCGAGCAGCGCAACGGCACGCTGGGCGAAACGCTCAAGAACCTGCCGGGCGTCAACAGCGACACGTTCGGCGGCGGCGCCAGCCGTCCGGTGATCCGCGGACAGACTGCGCCGCGCGTGAAGGTGCTGTCCGATGGATCCGAAGTCATGGACGCCTCGGCCATCTCCCCTGACCATGCGGTGACCGTCGAGCCCCTGCTGGCCGACCGCATCGAAGTGCTGCGCGGCCCGGCCACGCTGCTCTACGGCGGCGGCGCGATCGGCGGCGTGGTGAACGTGATCGACAAGAAGATTCCGACCGAAGTCCCGGACAAGGGCGTCGCGGCCGAAGCGGAACTGCGCGGCGCCACCGGCACCAAGGAACGCGCCGGCGCGGTGGGCATCACGGCGGGCGAAGGCCAGTTCGCGGTGCGCGTCGAAGGCATGAAGCGCCGCACCAGCGATTACGACGTGCCGGACTGGCCCGGCGGCAAGCTGGAAGGCTCGTACAGCGAGTCGACGCAGGGCTCGGTCGGCATGTCGTGGATCACGCCGCGCGGCTACGTGGGCGTGGCATTTACGCACCTGCAAAGCGAATACGGCCTGCCCGGCCACAACCACGAATACGAAGGCTGCCATCCGCACGGCACGCATCTGCATTGCGGCGGCCATGACCACGACCATGGGGACGAAGGCGAGGAAGGTCACGACCACGGCCACGATCACGAACATGGCGGCGTGCCCTACGTGAAGCTGCGCAGCAACCGGATGGACCTGCGCGCCGAATACCAGGACCCGTTTGCCGGCTTCGAGAAGATTCGCTTTCGCGGCGGCCTGACGGACTACCAGCACGACGAGATCGAAGGCGGCGAGGTCGGCACGCGCTTCAAGAACAAGGGCTACGACATGCGCGTGGAGCTGCAGCACAAACCCATCGCCGGCTGGCGCGGCGTGATCGGCCTGCAGAACGCGTACAGCGATTTCAGCGCCGAGGGCGAAGAGGCGTTCCTGCCGCCGAGCAAGACGCGTTCGACCGGCGTGTTCCTGCTGGAGGAATACCAGCTGAACGACTGGCGCTTCGAGCTGGGCGCGCGTCAGGACTGGCAGCGCGTGTCGCCGTCGGGCGGCGCGCCGCGCAGCAGCCTGTCGGGCACGTCGCTGTCGGCTGCCGCGATCTGGGACTTTGCGCCGCAGTATTCCGTGGCGCTGTCGCTGTCGCGCTCGCAGCGCCTGCCCAACGCGCAGGAGCTGTATGCGGATGGCATCCACATCGCCACCAATACGTATGAACTGGGCAACGCGGACCTGACGCGTGAAACGTCGCACAACATCGACCTGACGCTGCGTAAGCATTCGGGCGACACGACATTCTCGGCCAGCGTGTTTCACAACCGCGTGAAGAACTATATCTACGCCAACACGCTGGATCGCTTTGAGGATTTCCGCCTGATCGAATACACGCAGCAGGATGCGGAGTTCACAGGCGTGGAAGGCGAGCTGCGTCACCAGTTCACGCCGATCTTCTCGGCGGCGGTGTTCGGTGATTACGTGCGCGGCAAGCTCACGGGCGGCGACGGCAATCTGCCCCGCATCCCGGCCGGGCGCGCGGGCGTGCGCGGCAACTTCAAGTGGCAGCAGTGGTCGGGCGGCGTCGAATACGCACGCGTGTTCGCGCAGAAGGACATCGCGGCCTATGAAGACACGACCCCGGGCTACAACATGGTCAACGCGGTGGTCGCCTATCGCGGCCAGTACGGCGCCACGGGCTACGAGGTCTTCCTGCGCGGCACCAACCTGCTGAACAAGCTGGCTTACAACCACGCCTCGTTCATCTCGACGGTCGCGCCGCTGCCCGGCCGCAGCGTGCTGCTGGGCGTGCGCATGACGTACTGATCGGGTTGGGGGGCGGCGGCGCGCTGTGCTACTTTCG
>DMTA01000051.1 GCA_003454835.1 Achromobacter sp.
CCGGCCGTCGCCCCCGGCATCACGGTGCTGGCGCCCGCCGGCGATGAAGCGGACCCCGGGGAGGGCGCGCTGCTGGCTTTTCTGGCCGACGGCGAAGGCTGGTCGAGTTCGGCGCTGGGGCTGGTGCTGGGATCCAGCCAGCGCACCGTGCAGCGCGCGCTGGAAGTGTTGGCCGAGGCCGGCAAGGTGCAGGCCTTTGGCCAGGGACGCGCGCGGCGCTGGATGCTGCCGCCGGTGCCGGGATTCACGACAAGCTTGTTACTCCCGGTGATTCTGCCGGGCCAGTAGCATGGACGCATCCCTACAAAAAGGAAGCCGCCATGAAACGATCACAAGCCGAAATCCTCCGCGAATATGGCCCGTTCCCGGGCGTCGAGGCCGTCCACGGCCTGACGTACGACGGCAAGCAGGTGTGGTTCGCCACGGGCGACAGCCTCGTCGCCCTGGACCCGGCTACCGGGCAGACCTCCCGCTCGCTCAACATCACGGCAAATGCGGGCACCGCGTTCGACGGCACGCATCTCTATCAGATTGCCGATGGCCGGATCCAGAAGGTCGATCCGCAAAGCGGCGCCGTCCTGTCCACCATTCCCGCGCCAGGCGGCGAGGGCGTATCTGGCCTTGCCTGGGCAGAAGGCAGCCTGTGGGTCGGCGCCTATCGCGACCGCAAGATCCACCAGGTCGACCCCGAAACCGGCAACGTGCTGCGCACCATTGATTCCAACCGCTACGTGACGGGCGTCACGTGGGTGGACGGTGAGCTGTGGCACGGCACGTGGGAAGCCGAGGAAAGCGAATTGCGACGTCTGGAACCGCGCACCGGCGAAGTGCTGGAGACGGTCGAGATGCCCGCGGGCATTGGCGTGTCGGGCCTGGAATCGGACGGTGGCGCACGGTTTTATTGCGGCGGCGGCGAGAGCGGCAAGGTGCGCGCGGTGCAGCGGCCCGACAAGGCGTCGCGCTGAAGCAAAAAATGGGAAAAAACAACAGTAGATGGAGATGAGAAGGATTTGCATTTAAACTTCGTGCCGATTTGTCACCCTTTAGACCCAATCGGTAGGAAGCCACAATGCAAGCAGAAAGACGCGTCGTCCGCGGCCCAATCGTTCACCCACGTTTCGTCCTGCGCCGCACGTCGGCGGCAGTATTACTGGCGTTGGCCTCGGGGGCTGTTGCGGCGCAGGACGCCAGCGTGTCGACGCTGCCTTCGGTGCAAGTGGTGGGCGATAACGCCAATCCGAACACTACCGAGGGGACGGGGGCCTACACGCCGCGTTCCACGGCGGCCAGCACGGGACTGTCGCTGTCGCTGCGCGAGACGCCGCAGTCGGTCACCGTCATGACGCGCCAGCGCATGGACGACGAGGACATGCGGTCGCTGGCCGACGTCATGGGCAGCACGCCCGGCATTTCGGTGCAGAACTTCGACAGCGAGCGCTACACGTTCAATTCGCGCGGCTTCAGCATCAGCAATTACATGTACGACGGTGTGCCCACGTCTTTTGACGTGGGCTATGCGGCAGGCGAGTCGTCCGTCGACCCCATCATCTATGACCGCGTGGAGGTCGTGCGCGGCGCAACTGGCCTGATGACGGGCGCGGGCAACCCGTCGGCCTCCATCAACCTGGTGCGCAAGCACGCCGACAGCCGAGAGTTCAAGGCGGACCTGAGCGCGGGCGTGGGCAACTGGGACACCTATCGCGTGACGGCCGACCTGTCCACGCCGCTCAACGCCGAAGGCACCGTGCGCGGCCGCATCGTGTCCGCCTACCAGGACAACCATTCGTTCCTGGACTACTACCAGAACAAGAAGAAGGTCTTTTACGGCGTGGTGGACGCCGATCTGACCTCGCGCACCACGCTCAGCGTGGGCTACAACTACCAGGACAACGAACCGCAGGGCAGCAGCTGGGGCGGCTTCCCGCTGTGGTACGCCGACGGCGGCCGCACCGATTGGCGCCGGTCGCTGAACACCGGCGCACGGTGGACCTCGTGGGGCAGCACGACGCAGGGCGCGTTTGCCAGTCTGGAACATCGCTTTGACAGCGACTGGCGCGTTCAGGCCGTTGCCTCGTATTCCAAAAATGAAATGGACGGCAAGTTGCTGTACTTGTCCGGCTGGCCCGACCGCGAGACGGGTCTCGGCATGAACGCGTCGCCGGCGTGGTACCTGGGCGACCGCAAGCAGAATGCGCTGGACCTGAAGGCAAACGGCCCGTTCACGCTGTTCGGCCGGCGCCACGAAGCCGTGGTGGGCGCCAGCTTCAACCGGCAGAAGGGCGACTTCAACTACCGGTCCGCGATCAATGCGGCCGACGTGGGCAACTTCCTGGACTGGAACGGCTCGTATCCCGAACCCGACTGGAACGACTCCATCATCGCCAACCGCTACACCACCACGCAGACCGGCTGGTACGGTGCGCTGCGCCTGAACCTGGCCGATCCGCTCAAGCTCATCGTGGGCGGGCGCTACAGCACCTGGAAGACCAACTCGGTCGGCTTCGGCGGAGAAGGCCGCACGGAGTTCGACAAGAACGCCTTCACGCCGTACGCCGGCCTGCTGTACGACATCAACGACAACTACACCGCGTACGTCAGCTACACCGGCATCTTCAATCCGCAGACCTATCAGGACCGCAACGGCAGCTGGCTCGACCCGCTGGAAGGCAAGTCGTACGAAGCCGGCATCAAGGGCGAATGGCTGGAGGGCCGCCTGAACGCCAGCGCCGCCATTTTCCAGATCGAACAGGACAATGTGGCGCAGGTCGACCCGGGCCAGATAGTGGCGGGCACGACCAATCAGGCTTATACCGCCGCGCAGGGCACGCGCAGCCGCGGCTTCGACCTGGAGATGTCGGGTGAAGTGACGCCGGGCTGGAACGTGGCGGCCGGATGGTCGCATTGGACCGCCAGCGACGGCGACGGCAATGCGATCCAGACCGATCAGCCGCGCAGCCTGGTGCGCGTATTCACGACGTATCAGTTGCCGGGCGACTGGAACCGCCTGACCGTGGGCGGCGGCGTGAACTGGCAAAGCCACGTCTACACCATCGCCAGCGGCCCCAACGGCGACGAACGCGTCAGCCAGGGCAGCTACGCCATCACCAACCTGATGGCGCGCTACCGTTTCAACCGCAGCCTCTCGGCGCAGTTGAACGTGAACAACGTGTTCGACCGCAAGTATTACAGCCAGATCGGCTTTTACAGCCAGGGCGCGTGGGCCGCAGGACGCAGCGCGATGCTGACAATGCGCTACCAGTATTGATCGCGGGCGTTATGCGGGCCCGGTCTTACAGGGCCCGGTCTTACACAGGCCCGGCCTTACACGGGCCCAGTCTTACACGGGCCCGGCATTACCCGGCCCGGCCTCAAGCGGGCCCGACCGGTCCGGAGGCCGCCCGCGCGGC
>DMTA01000125.1 GCA_003454835.1 Achromobacter sp.
TGCCGGCGCGCACGGCCTGCGCGAGCAGCGCGCCCGGCCGATAGCGGCGCGTGGCAGCGTCCTGGTCGAGCATGCCGTAGTGCTGCATCTGGTTAAGCAGACGCGAAGCCGTGCTCTTGGGCATGGCCAGGCGCGCGGCGACCTCGGTAAAGCTCAGTTCGGCCGCGCCCTCTGCGTACAGCGACAGCACGCGTTGGACGCCATCAAGAATACTCATATTTGTTCCAAAAAACGGAACCTAAGTTCCTTATTAGCGAACAAGAATAATGCAAGCGGCGGAAACAGGTCAATACGGCAAGGCAAGAAAAAAGGCTCCCGGATCACGGGAGCCTTCTACCTTCGAGCCGTCAGCCGGATTTCTGCCTACTGCTTCGCCAGCTCGGACCACTCGGCCAGCGGCAATGGCGGTTGCGCGTGCAGGATGCGGCCAAGCACCAGCTTCAGTTCATTCCAGCCGCCGCGGTCGGTCGGCCAGACGGAAGGCGTGACCGCGCGCCAAGCGCCGTCCGGCGCGCGCTCGGCCATCTTGAAACGGAACGTGTAATGACCCGCCATGCCCATGCGCAGGTCCGACACCACCAGCGCATCTCCGATGACGTCATACCGCAGCCAGTCGTCCGTGAACCAGCGCAGCCGTTCGTGCAGCGGCTCGCCCGTCAGCATGCGGCCAGCGTCCAGATTGAGCGGCAGGCGCACCCATTCCGGCGGATCGCGGTCGAACAGGCTGCTGACCGATTCGTAGTAGTCGCCATCGCCCGTCTTGGCAAACACCCGCCACACCAAGGTGTTGAACGGCATGGGGACCGCGCGCAATTGGGCCACGGTGATGCCTTGTTCCTGCATGGCGTCCCGCACGCGGTGCTCAGCCGCCATGCGGCCTGCCAGCCCGAAGCCCAGGTACAGCGTGCTGAAGATCAGCGCCCCCACCAGCAACCGGCGCGCGGTACGCGTCATGCCCACGCCAAGGGCGAACAGAACGCCCATCAGCAACGGCACGGTGTACACCGGATCGATGATGAAAACGGTCGACCAGCTTTCCGGCGTGAGCGCCAGCGGCCAGAACAACTGCGTGCCGTAGACGGTGAACGCATCCAGGATGGGATGCGTCACCAGCACCAGCCATATCGTCAAAAACAGCCTGCGCCCGCCATAGGGCGCATTGGGCCAATACTTGCGTATCAGCCAGGCCAGCAGCATCGCCAGCCCGGTCAGCACGAAAACGGAATGCGAAAAGCCGCGATGATAGGTCATGAGCGACACCGGATCCGGGTAGCTCATCAGGACATCCAGATCCGGCAAGGTGGCCAGCGCCGCGCCATAGATGAGGGCGCGTCTGCCCTGCACGCGCCCCAGCATGGCGCCCTGAATGCTGGCGCCCAGCACCGCTTGTGTAACTGAATCCATGTTTCTCCAACGTCGAGCGTTACGCCAAATGGCCTAGCCGTGTTCCGGCCGGCCGCGCAGGCGTTAACATACCCGATTGCGTTCAGCTAATTTTCAACTTTGCATTCATGGATGAATACATCACCCAGATCGGCCAGTTCATCGAAGCCAACCAGGCTTGGGCCGGACCGATCACCTTTCTGCTCACGCTGGGCGAGTCCATGGTACTCCTGGGACTTTTCATACCCGCCACCGCCTTGATGCTGCTGACAGGCGGCCTGATCGGCGCCGGCACGCTCGCGCCGTGGGGTGTGATCGCCTGGGGCATTGCCGGCGCCATCGTGGGCGACGCGCTCTCGTATTATCTGGGCCGCTGGGCGGGTCCCGGCGTGCTGCGTCGCTGGCCGCTCAAGCAGCAGCGCACCGGCGTGGCCCGGGCCCGGCTGTTCTTCTACCGCTACGGCTTTGCGTCGGTGCTGATCGGTCGCTTTCTGGGNNCGGCGGGCGTGATGGGCATGGCGCATGGCCGATTCCAGCTGGCCAACGTGCTGTCGGCGGTGCTGTGGATGCCGCTGATGCTGGCGCCCGGCTACATCACCGCGCGCAGCCTGGGCACGGCGCAGAATGCCCAGCAGATCGCCATGATGATCGGCGCGGGGCTCTCGGTTTTGCTAGGATGCGGGCTTCTCCTCGCCATGGTGCGCAAGCGCCGCCAACCGGTGCGTGCGCGGCGGGGCAATTGATCCGGAGAGCGTCATGGCCATCGATGCCGAGCCCAAAAACGGCGATTTCGCGCGCTATATCGAAGAGTTGACCAACGCGAAGGGCGCTTCGCCGGGCCGCATCGCCAGCCGGCGCGAATCGCGCCGGCAGACGGCGCCGGTTGCCGTGCCGATGCCTGTGGCCGTACCGCCCTCCCCGACGCCCGGCTCGCTGTCGGACGCGCCCTGGGGCAACACCGGATCTTCATCTTCACGATCGCCCACCGCAACGCAGGCGCCCCTGGCCACGTTCCCTGGCCAGCCCGACGAGGCCAACATTTCGCTCGCCCGCCAGGCGCGGTCACGCAAGATCGGCGCCGTGTTGACGGTGGCCGGCATCATGGCGGGTTGGGCCGCGGCCAACATCGCATTCCGCGCGTTTCACAGTCCCCGTTTTGAGCTGGACGAATTGATGCCCGCGGTGTTCCTGGCGTTTTTTGCCTTCATGCTGTTCAAGGCGGCCAGCAGCGCACGCAACCCGCGCAAGTCGCCGCTGAACAAACTGCCGCCCCTGACCCCGTCGTCATACCGCAAGGACGGCGCCTGAATCGCCGGGGCGTGGCCGACTGGCGATGGTGCTAACATTTCCGGCCATTGAACCAGCCCCCTCCCGGAGTGAAAGTGAACAACGTAGTCGGATTGAACCAGGCCCAGGCGGCCACGATGCTGAAGCTGCAAGGCCATCTGAACAGCATGATCAATCCGGACTGGGTCAACGGCGGCGCCCGCTTCCTGCGCGCCGCGTTCGTTGAATCGGCCGAAGCCCTGGAACACTACGGCTGGAAGTGGTGGAAGAAACAGACCATCGACCTGCCGCAGGTCCAGATGGAACTGGTCGATATTCTGCACTTCTACCTGTCGCACACGATTGTCCAGGCCGGCGGCAACGTCGAAGCCGCGGCGCGCGCGCTGGTGGCGGACCTGGCCACGCCGGCGACGGTCGCGCTGGACGGCAAGACCTATGCCCTGCACACGCTGAACGTGCCGGAATTGCTCGAGCTGATCGGCGGGCTGGCCGTTTGCGGCCGGGCCAGCTTCAAGGTCCTGGAGCAGACGATGACCGCCTGCGAGATGACCTGGAACGACGCCTACACGCAGTACGTGTCCAAGAACGTGCTGAACATCTTCCGCCAGCAGCACGGCTACAAGGAAGGCACCTACATCAAGATCTGGAACGGCGAGGAAGACAACGTCGTGCTGGCGCGCCTGCTGTCGCAGCAGGATCCCGCCAGCGCGGACTTTGCCGACGTGCTGCATCGCGAGCTGGAAGCCGCGTACGCCAAGCTGTAGGGCGCGTGGCTGACGGCAAGCGATGTTCGCTAGACGTTGATGCGAAAAGCTGCCCGCAAAAGTCTGATGAAAAAACGCCGCAATGCGGCGTTTTTTTCATTGGACATGCCTGACAGCCTAACGCTGCCCGAAGCGCGTTTCGCCAAACAGCGCTTTCAACTCGCGGGGCTGAGACCGCCAGTATTGCTTTGGCGCGCTGACCTGACCGTCCAGTTCGGCCGCTGCGTGCCACGGCCAGCGCGGGTCGTACAGCATGCCGCGCGCCAGCGCGACCATGTCTGCCTTGCCCTGCGCAAGGATGTCCTCGGCCTGCTGAGCCTCGGTGATCAGACCCACCGTGATGGTCGGCATGCCGATGCGACGCTTGATCTCTTCGGCGAACGGGACCTGGTAATTCGGCCCCACCGGAATCTTCTGCTGCGGCGATACGCCGCCGCTGGACACGTCGATGAACTCACAGCCGCGTGCTTTCAGCGCCTCGGCGAACACCAGGGTCTGTTCAAGATCCCAGCCGCCCTCGACCCAGTCGGTCGCCGACACGCGCACGCCCAGCGCCACGGACGGCGGCGTGATCTCGCGCAGCGCCTGGAAGATTTCCAGCGGAAAGCGCATGCGGTTTTCCAAAGATCCGCCGTACGCGTCGTCGCGCTGATTCGACAGGGGCGACAGGAACTGATGCAGCAGATAGCCATGCGCGGCGTGAACCTCGATGGCGTCAAAGCCCAGGCGCAGCGCGCGGCGGGCGCTGTCGACGAATGCATTACGGATGCGTTCAAGACCCGCATCGTCCAGCGCATGCGGTGCGGGCTCGTGCGCGTTGTGCGGCACGGCCGACGGCGCCCATCCCAGCCATCCGCCATCGCTTTCGGGCACAAGCTGGCCGCCATTCCAGGGCGCATCGCTGGATGCCTTGCGGCCGGCATGACCTAATTGGATGCCCAGTTTGATGGGCGAGTAGCGGCGCACGGCGGCAACCACCTTGCCCAGTGCGGCTTCGGTCTCGTCGGACCACAGGCCGAGATCTCCGGGAGAGATGCGGCCATCGGCCTCGACCGCAGTGGCTTCGGTAAACAGGAGCGCCGCGCCCGACAGCGCCAGGTGCCCCAAGTGGATCATGTGCCAGTCGGTGGCGCGACCCTCTTCCGCCGAGTATTCGCACATGGGCGCGATGACGATGCGGTTGGGCAATTCGACGTTGCCGATTGACGTGGGGCTGAACAGATGGCTCATGCAGAGGGCTCCGGGTGCGTTGGACGACACAGCATAGCGCCCGGTCAGGCAAACGCCGCCAATCCCAACGCCCCCGGCAGGGTTAACTCAGCAACGACTTCGGCAACTGTTCCAGCAACGACGCCAGCAACTATTGCCCTTCGATCACCGAATCCAGGAACTGGCGCGTGCGCGCCTCCTTGGGCTGGCTGAACAGCACTGACGATTCCGCGTCTTCGACGATGTTGCCCTGGTCAAAGAACAGCGTGCGATCCGAGCTGCGTTCGGCGAACTTCATCTGGTGCGTCACGATGATCATCGTCATGCTGCGGCGTGCAGACAGGTCGCGCAGGATCTGCAGGATTCCGCCGACCAGCTCCGGGTCCAGCGCGGACGTGACTTCATCGAACAGCATGACCTGCGGACACATCGCCAGCGCCCGGGCGATGCCGACCCGCTGCTTCTGCCCGCCCGACAGCTGCGCCGGATAGACGTCGAGCTTGTCGCCCAGCCCCACCATTTCCAGATACTCGACGGCGCGATCGCGCGCCTGGTCGCGCGGCATGCCCAGCACGTGCAGCGGCGCCTCCATGGCGTTGCCCAGCGCCGTCATGTGCGGGAACAGGTTGAAGTGCTGGAACACCATGCCGATCTTGCCGCGCACATTGCGCAGGTGTTCGGAGTTGACGCCGGCGGGCCGTCCCTGCGCGTCGGTCCACATGGGTTCGCCATCGATCTCGATCTCGCCGCTGGTGGGCGGGTCCAGCGTCATGAGCACACGCAGCAACGTGGACTTGCCCGAGCCCGACGGGCCGATGACGGCCACCGTTTGCCCGGCCGGAATTTCAAGGTTGATGCCGCGCAGGACTTCCACGTCTCCAAAACGCTTGTGCAGATTCTTGATGCTTACGCTGGCGCTCATCGTTTTCCTCCAAATCGTTGCAGGCGGGCCTCCAGGCCGCGCACGCCCCAGGCCGCGACCAGGCTCAGCGCCAGGAACAGCAGGCCCACCAGGGTCAGGGGTTCGGTGTACCGGAACGTCGCCGATCCGATCATCTTGCTTTGCTGCAGCAGCTCGACCACCGTGATGGCCGACAGCAGCGGGGTGTCCTTGAACATGGCCACCAGGTAGTTGCCCAGCGCGGGCACCACGGGCGGGATCGCCTGCGGCAGCACCACACCCACCGCCGTGCGCCAGCGCGACATGTTCAATGCCGTGGCGGCTTCCCATTGGCCGCGCGGCACGGCCTCGATGCCGGCGCGATAGACCTCGGCGCAGTAGGTCGCATAGTGAAGGCCCAGCGCCACGATCCCCGTCATCAGCGGCGACATTTGCGCCCCCGTCAACGGCAGGACATAGAACAGGAAATACATCTGCACCAGCAGCGGCGTGCTGCGCACGAACTCGATGAAGAACGCCGTGGGCAGCGACACGATACGCAGCTTTGAACGGCGCAGCATGGCAAGCGCGAGCCCCAGCGTGACCGCCACCAGCATGCCCAGCACGGTGGCCTGGATGGTGATGACGAGCGCTGAGCCCAGCGTGGGCAGGATTTCCAGTGCGAAAGACCAGTCGAATATCGGTGTCATCGGACTCGGACCCTCCGCTCGAGCAGGCGCACGCCCGCGGTGATCAGGAGCGCCACGCCGAAGTACATCAGCAGCATCAGCGTGAAGATCTCGGTCGTGCGCAGGGTTTCGCTGCGCAGCAACTGGCCGCGGAAGGTCAGGTCGGTGATGGTGATCAGCGACACCAGCGCGGTGTTCTTCAACAGCTCGATGAGCAGATTGCCCGCCGGCGGCAGCATGGCGGGCACCGCCTGCGGCAGCACGATGCGCTGCATGATCTGGCGGCGCGTCAGGTTCAGCGCCACGCCGGCTTCACGCTGCCCGGGCGGAACGGCCCGAATGGCGCCGCGCACCACTTCCGCACCGTACGCGCCCGCGTTCAGCGCCAGCACCAGGATGCCGACCAGCATGGCCGGCAGCTGCACACCAAAGAGCGGCAGCACGAAATAGAACCAGAAGAGCTGCACCAGGGCGGACGTGCCGCGAAAGACCTCGACGTAGACCGAGGCCGTCCACCGCACCGGGCGCAGGGAAGACAGACGCCCGATCCCGGACAGCAGCGCAAGCGGCACCGCCAGGACTACCGCGCCCGCCATGATCTGGAGCGTGACGGCCAGCCCTTCGAGAAGCGGCGGCACCAGCACCGCGATATGTTCAGACATCAGCTGCATCGGCGCCCCTCACTGTCCGCTGCAGAGCTTGTCCGCGGTCACCCCTTGGGGCAGTTCATCGGCGGTAAAGCCGAACGGCGCCACAAGCTGCTTGTGTTCGTCGGTGCCGATGAACTTGGCGAGTTCGGCGTTGAAGGCGTCCGCGAAAGCCTTATCGTCCGTGCGGAAGGCATAGGCGCCGTAGCCGCGCACGCCCTTGCCGTCGATGACCGGGTCGGTGAACGGATCGGCCTTCTCCAGCCCGCTGCCCTCCTGCGTCTTGCCCATCAGGTCGTTCACGGTGAGCGCGGTGGCGGCGTAGGCGTCGGCCCGGCCAGCCTGCACGCCGGACAGCGCGCTGACGGCATCCGGAAACACGACCACCTGGCCGGCCGGAATCTTGACCTTTTCGGCGTACTCGCCCTCGATGGCGCCGACCACCACACCCAGCTTGGCGTCCGGGTTCTTGAGCACGTCTTCGTAGCTATGGAGATTCTTGGGATTGCCCTGCTTGACCAGGAACGCTTCGCCGACGCCGTACGTCGGATTGGAAAACGCGACCTGCTGGCAACGGCTGGGCGTGACATACATGCCGGCCGCGATGATGTCGAAGCGCTTGGCGGCCAGGCCGGGGATCAGCGATCCGAACTCGGTCAGCACGCCTTCAACTTCGTTGATGCCCATGCGCTTGAGCACCACGCGGGCAATTTCCACGGATTCTCCGGTGACCTTGGCCTCTTTGCTATCCATGTACGCGAAAGGCGCCTCGTTGGCATAGCCGATGCGGATCTTGCCCGCCGCCTTCGCCGCTTCCAGGGTGCTGGCGTTGCTGGCGGCCTCACCGCCGCCGGCCGCGGACTTGTCGCCGCCCGAGTCCGAACATGCGGCGAGCACGCCCAGGCTCAGGGCCAGCAACAGTCGTCTGGATTGGATGAGGGTCATGAATGATTTCTCCCGAATTTATTTCTAGGTGCATGGCTTCACTAAAAATAATACGCTAAGAAATGATTCGGACACGAATGATATAGGCGTGAAAAAGCAGGCCTAAGCCTGCTTTTGACGTCCGTTGCCCTATGGAGCGTTAGGACACGTTACGAACGGTACAGAGATATGGCACCAATTATTCAGCGTAGGAAAAACGCCCATTTTTCACCGTGCCCATCACGCGGGCGCGCTCGTCAAAGCCTTGGTGATTGTCCTTGGTGATGTTCAGGACGCCATTGGGCACGATCAGATCACGGGTGTTTTCCAGCGCGTCGCGCAGCGCCAGGCGGAATTCCGGGGTGCCGGGCTTGGCGCCGGTTTTCAGGGCGCGCGACACGGCCGAGTCCAGCAGCATATATGCGCCGTAGGCGTCGCCGGCGAACTGCGTCAGCGTGTTCGGACCGTACTGCTGTTCATATTTGTCGGCAAATTCCACCGCCACCTTCTTGACCGGATTGGAATCGGGCAGCTCGCGCGCCACGACGCCCGGACCTGTGGGGAACAGGGTCCCTTCCACGTCCTTGCCGCCCACCTGCAGGAACTCCAGCGTGCCGATGCCGTGCGTCTGGTAGACGGCCCCCGTGAAGCCGCGCTCCAGCAGCGTCTTCTGCGGCAGCGCCGCCGGCGTGCCCGAACCGGCAATCAGCACCGCGTCGGGCTTGGCGGCAATGACCTTGAGCACCTGCCCGACGACCGAGGCGTCGGTGCGCTGGAAACGTTCCTGCGCCACGATCTTCAGGTCCGAGCCGGCGGCGGCCGAAAACTCTTTCCACCAGCTATCGCCGTACGAATCCGCAAAGCCGATGAAGGCCACGTTCTTCAGGCCCTTCTTCTTCATGTCCTCGACCAGCACGGTCGCCATGAGCGAGTCGTTCTGCGGCATCTTGAAGGCCCAGGTGCGCTTGGGATCCGACTGCGGCTCGACGATGACGCTGGACGCCGCCAGCGCGATCATCGGGGTCTTGGTCTCGGCCAGGACATCCAGCCCGGCCAGCGCCGACGCCGTGATGTTGGGGCCGACAATCGCGTCGACCTTGTCTTCGGACGTCAGCTTGCGCATGTTCTTGACCGCGCGGCTCACGTCCGTGCCGTCGTCCAGCACCACGTAGCGCGCGGGTTCGCCGCCCAAGGTGTTGGGCCACAGACGGATCGCGTTGTTGGTCTGGATGCCGATGGCGGCGGCGGGGCCCGTGGTGGACACGTCCACGCCGATCACGATTTCGGCTTGAGCGGACAAGGCGGGAACGGCCAGCGCGACAGCGCAGGCGTAGCGGGCAAGGATGCGAGGCATGACTACGGCTCTTGGGTAGGAGTGAAGGATATGGCGCTATTTTGCCTGATGCGTCATGACCGCCTGTTGATGCGGCCGGCCCATTGCCGTCGCCGGCATGTCTGGCGCGCGCGGGGGCCGGCTTGCCGTTACATCGGCTTGCCGTTGCGTACCGGCGTTTTCCGCAACGGCTGGGGTGGCGGGCCGTATCATCGACGGTGCCGCCTGAGGCAAGGCGCGCCGTCCGCGGGACGGCGCCTCTCCCACCCAGAACGCGCCGCGAGCGGCCGCGTTCCCACACAGGAGTCCTGTATGAAGAAAACCGCATCCGCCGCCTGGTCGGGCGATCTGAAGACTGGCAAAGGCACGATTTCCACGCAGAGCGGCGCGCTCAAGAGCCAACCCTATGGCTTCAATACCCGCTTCGGCGACACGCCGGGAACCAACCCGGAAGAACTGCTGGGCGCCGCGCACGCCGGCTGCTTCACCATGGCGCTGTCCAACATCCTTTCCGAGGCCGGTCTGGTCGCGGACAGCCTGGACACCAAGGCCGAAGTCACACTGGACAAGGTAGATGATGGCTTTTCCATCACCGCCGTCCATCTGACCGTCGAAGCCGTCATCCCGGGCGCCTCCGCCCAGGCCTTCGAAGAAGCCGCTCGCAAGGCCGAAAAGGGCTGCCCGGTTTCCAAGGTGCTGAACGCCAAGATCTCCATGGACGCCAAGCTCAAGTCCTGATCGCCGCTGGAACGATCCGGCTTCTGAACAGGGGCCGGATCATTGGCACGCCCTATCGCGGGCGTGGCCAAATTCAATTTGACGATGCAAAGTCGCCCCTAGACAATGAGAACCATTCTCAGGAGCGACGCATGACCGGATTCATCTACGCGATTTCAGGGGGCAATGCCGCCCTGGCGCAGGACGCGCGGGTTTCCGCCAACCTGCGCCGCATGGTCGGGTCCGGCATTTTGGTGGCCGTCGGCTACATCGACCCGGGCAACTGGGCCACCGACATCGCCGGCGGCAGCGGCTTCGGCTATGGCCTGCTGATGGTCGTCATCACGTCGGCCTTTCTGGCCCTTGGCTTTCAGGTGCTCGTATCGCGCCTGGCCCTGGCAACCGGCCAGGATCTGGCCACCCTCACCGCCCGCCACCTGTCGCCCCGTCTGGCCAAAGCCGCCTGGCTGGCCGGCGAGGCCGCCATTCTGGCGACCGCGCTGGCCGAACTGATCGGCGGCGCGATTGCGCTGCGCCTGCTGTTCAACCTGCCGCTGATCGCCGGCGTTGCGGTCACGGGCATCGGCACCTTTGCCGTCCTGGCAATGACGCGCGGCAACGCCGACCGCCATGAACGCGTGATCGCCCTGCTGCTGTCAGTGGTGGCGCTGTCGTTCGTGTTCTTGCTGTTCAAGGCCAATCCCGCCTGGACGGAAGTGGCGCACGGCGTGACCGAGACCGGCAAGGCGCTGCGCGATCCGCAAGGTTTCCTGATTGCGCTGGGGATTCTGGGCGCGACGCTCATGCCCCACAACCTGTACCTGCATTCCGGCACGCTGGCGCAGCGGGCGCAGGACTTGCCCCCGCAGGCGCGGGACATGGCGATGCGCGTGGCGCGCAACGACACCATCGTGTCACTGGGCGTGGCGATGCTGATCAACGCGGCCATCATGATCGTCGCTGCGGCGTCGCTGTCCGGTTCCGGCATGGTGGTGTCCAGCCTGGACGACGCGCATGCGGTGATCGGTCACACGTTAGGGATCGGCGCAGCGGTGGTGTTCGCCGTGGCCTTGTATGCGGCCGGGCAAAGCTCCACCATCACGGGCGTACTGGCTGGCCGCATCCTGTCGAAAGGGTTTCAGGTGGGCAGCAACTGGTCGGACCGCCGACGTGCTTTGATGACGCGCGTGGTGGCAGGCGCAGCCGCCGTGGGCCTGCTGGCGTTCACGGGTGGCAAGGATCCGGACGGGTTGCTGGTGCTCAGCCAGGTCATCCTGAGCTTGGCGTTGCCCTTCGCGCTGGGGCCCCTGGTGGTGCTGGCCTGCCGCAAGCCGTTGATGGGCGCCTATGTGCTGCGCGGCGCGTGGGCCTGGGCCGCCATCGGCGCCACGGTGGGCATCATCGTGCTGGACGGCTATCTGCTGCTGGACCTGGTCGCCTGAGCGGGCCGCCGCCCTTTGTGGCGGGCACAAAAAAAACGCCAGCGATCAAAGCTGGCGTTTTTTCTGGCGGGGTACTTCAGTGGTAGGCGGAGACTACCGGGTGCTGACGACGGCCGGCGTCCATATTGTGCAGGACCTCGCCGACGGCACCGCCCAGTGCGGCCATACGCAGCTTCAGGCGCAACCAGCGCGAGCCAGCATAAGGACCGGACAGGGTTTCCGCCTTGATGGCCTCGCGGATCAGGGACCGCTCCAGCGCATCCGACATACGGGCATTTTTCAACGCGGTATCGCTCATGATTCTCTCCTTGAGAAAAGCGATGTGGAACAACGTGAAGCCATCTTAGATCCACGTATGCTGCGTTGCAATAAAAATAACAAACATTTTTTTCGGCGTTGCGCAATGGGGACAAACACCACCAAAACGGTGCGCGCCGCACAGGGTTACGCACCGCTTTTGTGCGGGCGCCCTAGCCCGGATGGCGGGGCAGATGCGCCTGAATCAGCTTGTCGGCCATCGCAGCCACCCTGCCCGCCGGCCCGCCTTCACCAAAAAGCTGGCTGGAGACAAAGGCGCCCTCGATCAACAGCAGCAGTCCGTCGGCCAACGCTTCCGGATCCTCCGCCCCCATACCGGCAGCCATGGCGTTCAACCGGCGGCGCAGTTCGCGCTTGTGCGCCACGGCGACTGCACGGGCTGGATGTTCCGATTCCGGGTATTCGACTGCCGCGTTCGTCAGCCCGCAACCCCGATAGCCGTTCTGCACCGCACGGCCGGCCATGCCGGTCAGATAGTCGAGCAACTGGGCGCGCGGGTCATCGGGATGCGCGGCGCAGGCGGCGTCAAAGCGCGCCCAGAATTCGGCGTCGTAGTCGCGCAGGTATGCAGCGGCCAATTCGTCCTTTGAAGAAAAGCTGCGATACAGGCTGGGCTTGGTCACGCCCGCCTGGGTGACGATGGCGTCCACACCCACCGCGCGGATGCCGTCGCGGTAGAACATCTCGCGGGCGGTCTTGCGGATGCGATCGGCCGCCAGAAGCGGCTTGGACGCGGATTTGCCGGTCTTGCTGTCGCTGTCGGCGGCGGGAGAAGTCTTGCTGGCCATACGGGGCTCCTTTTCTGCGGGACGACACGCACGGTCGCGCCGGAAACAGGGTCGCCAAAAAACCCTTGACGATGTTACTGACCGGTACGTACTATGCGCGAATCCCAATACGTACCGGTCAGTAACATGAGTATAGCCCAGCCTCCCTTCCCTTTCCGCCGTGCCGGCCAGAAGTACGCGTTCGTGGTCGTTGGCGTGATCTTTCTGTCACTGCTGGTCGCGGCCGGCCTGCGGTCTTCGCCCAGTGTGCTGCTGGTGCCGCTGGAAGAAACGTTCGGATGGAGCCGCAGCTCCATCTCGTTTGCCGCGGCGCTTGGCATTTTTCTGTACGGATTGGTGGGTCCGTTTGCGGCCGCCGCGATGGAACGCTTTGGGCTGCGGCGCGTGCTGATCACCGCGCTGATCCTGATGTCGGCCTCCAGCGCCGTCAGTGCCTATATGACCGAGCCCTGGCATCTGATCATGACCTGGGGCGTCTTCTCGGGCCTGAGTTCGGGCGCCGTGGCGATCGTGATGGGGGCAACAGTGGTCAACCGCTGGTTCGTCAAGCACCGCGGACTGATGATGGGCTTGCTGACCGCCAGCGCCGCCACCGGCACGCTCGTGTTTCTGCCGGTCCTTGCCGCGCTGGCCTCGTCCGGCGATTGGACGCGCGTGGTCTGGACGGTGGCGGGCGCCGCAGCCGCGCTGGTGCCGCTGGCGTGGTGGCTGGTGCCCGA
>DMTA01000282.1:0-5767 GCA_003454835.1 Achromobacter sp.
GGCGCGCGGCGTGTCCATGCGGGCGTTGTCGAAGCGGGCGCCGGTGCCGGCGCGGATGGTGCCGTGCGCGCCGGACATGGTCTCGACTTCGACTTCGTGTTCGTGCACCACCACGACCGTACGCTGTGCCTGCTGGCGCACCATATAGCGTGTGCCGAGCGCGCGGACCGTGCCCTGCGCAGTCTGCACGAGGAACGGACGGCGGGAATCGGGCGCGACCGACACCGTCACGGCGCCATCCAGCAAACGGACTTGGCGGTACGCAGGTGTGAAGTCCAGGTTGACGCGGCTGCGGGCATCAAGCAAAAGCTGGCTGCCGTCCGACAGCAAGTAGCGGCGGCGTTCGCCCGTCGCGGTGGCCGCGTCGGCGGCAACGTTGTTCAGCGGGTAGAACGCATTGCCGACATAGGCAGCGGCGGCGCCGGTACTGGCGAGCGCAAGCGCGCCAGTCAGAAAACGGCGGGGGGGCGGCACGATGGCGGCGGGCGGGGGCGGGATCAGCGACTGCGCAGCGGGCGCGGCGTCGCCACTGCCGGTGGCATAGACGTCGCCCAGCCGGCCGAACGACGATCCTGCCAGGGTGCCCGTCAGTTGCTGCCAGGCGTTTTCATGGACAGGGTCGGCCGCTCGCCAAGCCAGGAAGTCGTTGTAGTCTTGGGCTGTTGCCTTGCCGGAGCGCAGCAACAGCAGCCAATTGATCACCTGGTCCGCCATGGGTTGTCCTTGGGCGTACTTCAATTCATGCTTCCCGCAGGCAGGTGCCTACAGGGGGTCCTCTCAGTGGCAATTTTTAAATCATAAAGGTTTTTTACCAAAGATTACGGGGTGGTTGTCAATTCTTGACGAAATTAATGCGAAAAGCCGGCGTTTGGCCGGCTTTTTGAAGGCAATGTAGCCCGAACGGGCGGAATTACTGCTTGGGGCGTCGTCCAAAATCCCTGGGGCGAAATCCAAACAGTAACAACATTCCGAAGTACATCACGCCGCTCGCCGCCAGCACGCCCGCCAGCAGCAAGGCGCGCTGACCGGAATGCGGCTGCAGTGCAATCCAGTCGATGCGGGTGTCGGCATACCAGAGCAGTGCCGCCAGCCCGGCCAGCGCGGGCACCAGGCGCAGGGCAAATGCGGTCCAGCCAGCGCCGGGCAGGTAGACGCCCCGGCGGCGCAGCCCGATCAGCAGCGCCAGGGCGTTCAGGCAGGCGCCCAGGCCGATGGCCAGAGCGAGCCCCGCATGCGCCAGCGTCGGCACCAGCATCAGGTTCAAGAGCTGCGTCACCACCAGCACGGCGATGGCGATCTTCACGGGGGTGCGGATGTCCTGCTTGGCATAGAAGCCGGGGGCAAGGATCTTGACGGCCAGCAGGCCGATCAGCCCCGCAGAGTAGGAGATGACGGCCAAGCGCGTCTGCAGCACGTCCTGCGCGCTGAAGGCGCCGTAATGGAACAGCGTGGCGACCAGTCCGTCAGACAGCATCGCCATGCCCACAGCGGCGGGAAGGCCCAGCAGCAGCACCAGCCGCAGGCCCCAATCGAGCAGCGCGCTGTAGCCGCCGTGGTCGTCGCGGGCATGTGCGGCGGACAGGCTGGGCAAGAGGACGGTGCCCAGCGCCACGCCCAGCAGGGCGGTGGGGAATTCCATCAGGCGGTCGGCGAACGACAGCCAGGTCACGCTGCCCGGCGTGAGCCACGTTGCGATATTGGTGTTGATCAGCAGTGAGATCTGCGCCACTGATACGCCCAGCGTGGCGGGCGCCATCTGCTTGAGGATGCGCTGCACGGTGGGGTCGGCCCAGGCCTGCCGGAAGCGCAGCGAAAAGCGGGGTGTCAGGCCCAGGCGCGCCAGGGCCACCCATTGCACCGCCAACTGCAGCACGCCGCCGATCATGACGCCGACGGCCAACGCGTAGACCGGCACGTCCATGCGGGGGGCCAGCCAGATGCAAGCGCCGATCATGGACAGGTTTAGCAGCACGGGGGTGAAAGCGGGGACCGCGAAGCGCCGCCACGTATTGAGCACGCCGGACGCGAAGGCGATCAGCGACATGCAGAGGATGTACGGGAACATCATCCGCGTCATCCAGACCGCCGCACCGAACTCGGTGTCGCGTGCCGCACCACGCAGGCCGCTGGCCATGGCGGACACCACCCACGGCGCCGCGACGATGCCGATCAGGGTGACCAGCATCAAGGCGGCGGTCAGCAGCAGGGCCACGCGGTCCAGCAGCGTGCGGACTTCTTCTTCGGAGCGGTTGTTGCGCGCGGCGCCCAGGATGGGAACGAAGGCCTGGGCGAACGCGCCCTCGGCGAAAAGGCGGCGCAACAGATTGGGAATGCGGAAAGCGACCCAGAAAGCGTCGGTAATGGGGCCGGCGCCGAACGCGCGGGCCACCAGGATGTCGCGGATCAGGCCGGAAATGCGGGACAGCAAGGTGAAACTGCTGACCGTGGCCGCCGAACGGAACAGGCTCATGGGTGGACTACTGAAGTGAATGCGGGCCGGATAGCCGCGTTGATGGGGGACGGAATGCCGGCCATCAGCAAGGCCGGTGCTGCACCGGCCCATATGGACCGGCCCATACGGACCGGCCCTAAAGCTGAGTTACTTCGGCGGCATGCGGATGGCGCCGTCGAGACGGATGGTTTCGCCGTTCAGCATGTCGTTGGTGATGATGCTGTGGACCAGCTTGGCATAGTCTTCCGGGCGGCCCAGGCGCGCGGGGAAGGGGATGCTGGCGGCCAGCGAGTCCTGCACTTCTTGCGGCATGCCGAAGATCATCGGGGTGCCGAAGATGCCCGGGGCGATCGTCATGCAGCGGATGCCGGTCTTGGACAGGTCGCGCGCAATGGGCAGGGTCATACCCGCCACGCCCGCCTTGGAAGCGGCATAGGCCGCCTGGCCGATCTGGCCGTCGAAGGCGGCGACGGACGCCGTGTTGATCATCACGCCGCGCTCGCCGGTGGGCTCGGGCGTATTGGCGCTCATGGCCTCGGCGGCCAGGCGCATCATGTTGAAGCTGCCGATGAGGTTGATCGACACGACTTTCTGGAAGAGATCCAGCGGGTGCGCGCCGTTCTTGCCGACGATCTTGGCGGCGGGGGCAACGCCCGCGCAGTTGACCAGACCGAAAAGCGAGCCCAGCTCCAGCGCGGCGGCCACGACCTTCTTGCCGTCGGCTTCCTGCGTCACGTCGCAGTGCACGTAGCGCTGGCCGAGTTCCTTGGCGAGGGCTTCGCCCGGCTCGTCCTGCAGGTCGGCAATGACGACCTTGGCGCCGTGTTCGACCAGCATGCGGGCGGTGCCGGCGCCCAGGCCGGATGCGCCGCCGGTAACGATGAATACCTTGTTCGCGATTTCCATGTGTCTACCACCAGATCAGTTCAAGGGAAGAAAGGCGGCGCGCCGGGCGCCGGATGCAACAAGGCCTTCGGGCCAGGGCCGGGACGCGCTGCGTCCGGCCGGCGCCGAAGGCCTCTGGGCCATCGAAACGCCGATCAGCTTTGAACGGCTTCGAACAGGCGCGACTTGATTTCGTCGACGGCGCCCACGCCCGAGATCTTGCGGTACTTCGGGGCAGCGGCGGAGTCTTCCTGCGCCCAGGCGGAGTAGTAATCGACCAGGGGGCGAGTCTGTTCGCGGTACACCGACAGGCGGTGGCGCACGGTTTCTTCGCGGTCGTCGTCACGCTGTACCAGGTCTTCGCCGGTGACGTCGTCCTTGCCTTCGGTCTTGGGCGGGTTGAAGCGCACGTGATAGCTGCGGCCGCTGGGCTGGTGCACGCGGCGTCCGCTCATGCGTTCGATGATGTCTTCTTCGGGGACGGCGATTTCCACGACGTAGTCCAGCTTGACGCCAGCGCTCTTGAGCGCGTCGGCCTGCGGGATCGTGCGGGGAAAACCGTCGAACAGGTAACCGTTGGCGCAGTCGGGCTGCGTCAGGCGGTCTTGCACCAGGCCGATGATGATCTCGTCGGAAACCAGGCCGCCGGCGTCCATGACCTTCTTGGCTTCAATACCCAGCGGGGTACCCGCCTTCACTGCGGCGCGCAGCATGTCGCCGGTGGAGATCTGGGGGATGCCGAAGTGCTGCGTTAGAAACGCGGCCTGGGTGCCTTTGCCGGCGCCGGGGGGTCCGAGCAAGATGAGACGCATGAGTGCTCCTGAAGGGGTTTATTTTTTGTGATCCGGGGGATTATGCCGCAACGCAGCAGCCAATGCGGGGCTGCGCCATGGGAAATAACCCTTATATCTGATTGCTGTAGATCAAGCGGACGCGATCAAGATCGGCCGGGGTATCTACCCCACCCGCAGGAGGCGTCGACGCCCGATGGACGACGATGACGTGGCCGTGTTCCATGGCCCGCAGTTGCTCCAGCGATTCGAAGCGTTCCAGCGCGCCTTGCGGCAGGGTAGGAAAGCGGCGCAGGAATGACGCGCGATAGGCGTAGAGGCCGATGTGATGCCAGGCGGGCAGTCCCTGCGCCAGCACGCGTTCGCCGCTGGCCAGCGCGTCCCGCGCCCAGGGGATGGGCGCACGGGAAAAATACAGCGCGCGGTCGTCGGCGGCGCAGACCAGCTTGACGACGTTGGGATTGAACAGGGCCTCGGCATCCGCCAGGGGGCAGGCACAGGTGGCGATGTCGGCCTGCGGATAGGTCTGCAGCTTGGCCGCCACCGCGTCGATGAGTTCGGGTTCGATCAGGGGCTCGTCGCCTTGCACGTTCACCACGATCGCGTCGTCGGGCAGGCCAAGCTGCTCGACTGCTTCAGCCAGCCGGTCGGTGCCCGTGGGGTGATCGCCGCGGGTCATCAGGGCGCGCAAGCCGTGCGACTGTGCAGCCTGTTGCACGCGCGCATCATCGGTGGCGATGAAGATCTGCGAAGCGCGGGACAGGGCGGCGCGGTCGGCGGTGCGCACGACCATGGGCTTGCCGGCGATGTCGGCAAGCGGCTTGTCGGGCAACCGGGTCGATGCGGTGCGCGCCGGAATGATGGCGATGAAGCTCACGGTGCGGCGTTCAGCGAGGAGCGGCGGTGTCGTCCAGCGCGCGGGCCTCGGATTCCAGCATGACCGGAATGCCGTCGCGCAGCGGGAAGGCCAGCCGGTCCGCGCGGCAGACCAGTTCGGCCTGCTGCCGGTCGTGTTCGAGGCGGCCCTTGCACAGGGGGCAAACGAGGATGTCGAGAAGGCGGGATTCCATGACCGGGATTCTAAAACAGTTTTGCCGTCGGACAGCGCGCGGCGCGGCGCAGTTGCGGCAAACCGCCGCTTACTCGGTGGAGTTGTGTCCCCGGTTTTTGACGCCGCCGGTCTGGCCACGGTCCGCGACCGTTTTGCGAGTGCGCAGCGCTTCGGCCAGCCAATCAAAGAGCCCCGGGTCGGAGAACGCGGCTTGCACGGGCACTTCCCACAGCCGGGGATCGTTCAAGGCACCGCACTTGATGGCGTCCTTGGCGGTCACCAGAATGACGTCGGCGTCGAGCGCCTGGAACGGCGAGGTGGCGTAGTCGTGGTGATCGGGCAGGGGGAGCGTCGCGGACAGCGTGATGCCGGCGGCTCGCAGGGTGGCGAAAAAACGCTCGGGATTGCCGATGCCGGCCGCGGCCGCGATGCGCGGCTGCCCGGCAAAAGCGGGCAGCGGTTGCGTGGCGCGTCCTCCGATATGGCTCGCCAGTCCGGGCTCGAGCCACATCTGAACCTGGCGGGGACGGCTTGCGGGGGCTGGCCCCCCCGGGGGGGGGGGGGGGGCGGCGGCCGGGGGGGGGGGGG
>DMTA01000282.1:5792-6037 GCA_003454835.1 Achromobacter sp.
CGCGAGAGAATTGCCGGGCGTGCCGATGTTCGTGACGACGGCGTCCACGTCGGCCAGCCGGCTGGCGGGCTCGCGCAGGGGACCTGCGGGCAGCAGGCGCCGGTTGCCCACGCCGCGCTGGTCCTGCACCACGATTTCGATGTCCCGCGCCAGGGCCAGGTGTTGCAGACCGTCGTCCGAGACGATGACATCAACCTTTGGATGACCCTGCAGCAACGCCTGGGCGGCGAGCGCGCGTTTGGGGT
>DMTA01000551.1 GCA_003454835.1 Achromobacter sp.
AGCCTGCGGCGCCTTCCCGTCTCAAAACGGCCGCCGGTCTGGGTCTCGGTGCGCGTTACGCGCTCGGCCTGGTTGGGTTAGGCCTGCTGCTGGTGCTGTGGTGGCTGGGCACGGAAGTCCTGGCGCCCGCGGGCGGCATGGCGCGGCGCTTTGCGCCCGGACCCACCTTCGTCAGCCTGGGCGAACTGCTGTCCGGCTCGGACCTGCCTCATCACATCCTGGTCAGCCTGCGGCGCATCGCGGTGGGCTTGGGGCTGGCCTTGGCGATCGGCGTGCCGCTGGGCCTGGCGATCGGCAGCTGGCGCCGGCTGGAAGCGGCGGCATCGCCCGCCATGCAATTTCTGCGCATGATCTCGCCGCTGTCGTGGATGCCGATCGCGGTCATGGTGTTTGGGGTGGGCGACGATCCCGTCTACTTTCTGCTCGCGTTCGCGGCGGTCTGGCCCATCGTGCTGAACACGGCGGCGGGCGTCCAGCAGCTTGACCCGCGCTGGCTGCAACTGGCGCAAAGCGTGGCCGCGACCCGCTGGGAGACCCTGCGCAGTGTCATCCTGCCTGGCGTCATGGGCCACATCCTGACCGGCGTGCGGCTGGCGATCGGCATTCTGTGGATCGTCCTGGTGCCGTGCGAAATGCTGGGCGTGTCGGCCGGCATGGGGTACTTCATCCTGGATACGCGCGACAGGCTGGCGTATTCGGAACTGATGGCAATGGTGCTGATGATCGGTGTGCTGGGGTTTCTGCTGGATGCCGGCGCCCGGGCGTTGTACCGCTACTGGCGAGGGCAGTAGCGGTTCTGGCTACCCCCTTTGCCACCGTCTACTTGCGCGCGCTTTTGCCGTTTGTCGCGCACACCAGATCCCGCAGCCGCCGCTGCACCGGATCGCGCGTGACCGGCGCATTGCGGATGCCCGCCACCGGGATGGATTCCACGATCGCCCCGGTGGCATCGTTGCCCGCGTGGTGCAAAACCTCGGTGACGGTATAGGTGTCGGCGGCGCAGTTCAGCGTCACCGGTTGCGTCACCGAACCATAGGGTTGGCCGTTGGCCTCGGAAATGCGGGGCTGGGCGTAGAACCAGGCCACCGTGACGGCCCGTACCGTTGGACTGTCGGACACGGTGCGGATGGATTTGCTGTCGTAAAACACGCCCGGCATCGTCTGCGGGTCGACCGGAACCCAGGCCGGATCGATGGCGGTGGCGCCGTGCGCCATCGGGCCGACGCTCGCCGCGACAAACAGGGCCAGGGCGAGGAGGGCAGAAGGAGGCCTTGCGGTCATGGGCGATTCCGTGGTTTCGGGGCAGGGGTGCGCGTCCGGTAAGACGTGAGCATGCGTTACGCCAGTATAGAGAACCGGGCGCAACGCGCTATAGTCTCGTCCGTTCGATAAATGTGGCTGGCGGCGCGGGGGGCTGGCATTATGCCCAGGATGCCTGGACCCAAGACCATCAGACTCGTGGCCGCCGGCCTGGCGGTCCTCTCGGCCGCCGTGCTGGCGCGGGGCATTTACCAGATCATTCCGATGGGCGACCCGCTGCCGCGCAGCGAGGTCGTCGGCGAACTCAACGGCCCCGCACTGGCCTCGTACTCCCGGGTTGCCATTCAGCGTTTCGGCGAACGCCAGCTCCTTACCGGCCAGCTTCTGGTCACCGCCAAGGACATCGAGGGCCTGGCGCAGGCGCCCGTGCTGGATACGCAGGTTCCGGCCCTGAAAGAACGTCTTCAAAAGCAGCGGGTCCGGCTGGCGCAGGCCGGCGCCATCACCACGCTGGCGCACGGGCAAGGCGATCTCGCCCTGACCATGCTGCAGACCGGCCGCTCCACCACCGATACGCGCAACCTCATCTACGGCGGGCGTGGCACCGGCGTATTCGAGCTCCTGGCCTCCATCAGTGGCGATACCGGCGTCACCTTGATAGGCGCGCCCGGCGGCGAGCCGCTGTATCTCATCACCAGCACCCTGCGCAGTCCGGGCGAAGGCGACCAGCCCGCCGCCTGGGATACGCTGCGTTCGGACGACCTGGGCGCCACGTGGACCTACGACCCCGACGTGACGCTGGGCGTGCCGCAGCTTCACACTGCCTTTCTCACTGACCGGCTGGCGATTGCCCTGGAAAACCACGAGAGCGGCGTGCGTCTGCTGCATAGCTGCGACGGCGCCAAGCGCTGGTCTGCGACGCTGCTGAAGGAACAAGTGTGGCCGGATTCGGCCGCGTTCGAACGCAAGTTTGCCGAGACAGCGGAGCGGGATCGCAAGGCGTACGGGCCGGAGCAACTGGGCTACGGCTGGTCGCTCTACCCGCTGGACGACACCCGCGCAGTGGGCTGGAGCTGGCGCACCCGCGTGCGGCCTGAAGGGCAAGACGGGCCCGAACTGATCGAGACGCGCCGTTTCGAGGTGCAATTCCAGGAAGGCGCATCGCCCGCGTTCCGCATCACGCCGGACGTCACCCGGGTGCCCACGCAGGACACCCACGCGCTGCTGACGCGCGATCAGCCCGTCTTCGAAACCGAGGGCGATGCCATCTACCAGCTGGACAAGACCGGCATGTCCTGGGTGAAGCGGTCGCGCTCGCCGGACGTGCGCGGCGCAGCGTCGTGGATCGGGCAGGCGTGGTTCGGCCGCAATGCATGGGTCATCAAGACCTACGCCGAACAGCTTTTCTCGGGCAACGAATACACAAAGACCTACTTCTATAGTCGCGACAAGGGCAGGTCCTGGCGGCCATTCCAGTTGTCGCACGAACAGGAGCGCGGGCTGCTGGGCCTGGACCAGACGGGCGACGCCTTGCTGTCGCTTGCCGAACGCAATGGCAAGACCGTCATCCAGCGCTATCCGCTGGACTGATCGCGCTATCCGCTGGACTGATCGCGTTATCGCGACACGACGCCGGGTGGACCATCAGGCGTCCGCAAATCCTCCGTTGGTTCAACGCTGACCGGGGGCATCGTCGCCTAATCGGCCACCACATACTCCGGATAGCGCTTGCAGATCTCAGCCACCTGGCTGAGTGTGCCGGACAGATGTTCGCGCAGCACCTGCTGCGCTCTTGCCGGATCCTGCGCGGCGATGGCGTCCACCAGCCGCTGGTGGTCGTCCAGAATGCGTTCCGCCTTGCCGGCTTCCGGCAGATGCAGCCGGCGCAACCGGTCGAGGTGGCCGCTGTAGCGCTGCGCCATTTCCCACAGGCTGGCCACACCCGCGGCCTCGTGCATGTCGCGGTGAAACGCCTGGTCCGCGTTGATGAACTGCTGGTATTCGCCGCTGGCGTGGGCGGTGCGCTGCAGGTCGATGGAGGCCTGCAGGCGTTGCAATAGCAGCGGGTCGGGCCGCTGTGCCAGCATGTGGACGATCTCCAGTTCCAGCGAACGGCGCAGGAAATGCGCCTGCCGCGCGGCCGCGATGTCGACGCGGCTGACTACGGTGGTGTGCTGCGGATAGATTTCGACCAGGGCTTCCTCGGCCAGCCGGATGAGCGCATCGCGGATGGGCGTCTGGCTCAGGCCGTAGCACTCGGCCAGCGTGACGCGAGACAGCGGCGCGCCGGGCGCAAGTTCCAACGAAATGATCTGGCGCCGCAGGTGTTCGAAGACCTGCGGGGCTGCGTGGCGGGAGCGATCCAGTCTGAGCTTCTGGCTTTGCATCAGGTAAGCGTGTCGAAGTCCCGCGTGGGGAAGGGCTGATAACGAATGCCGGAGTGTAGCGGGTTTTCACCTAGCTGACGCACTAATGTATTAGTGTTTAAATGCTTTCACCCCTTACTCCGCATCCCCTCGTATCCCCATGAAACGCACCTACGAAAGCTTGCGCAGCGCTGCCTGGATGGCCAAGGACGATCTGCGCTCCTTTGGACACCGTTCCCGCATGATGCAGATGGGCTACGGCCCCGACGACTGGGCGGGGCGCCCGGTCATCGCCATCATCAACACCTGGTCCGACCTGAATCCTTGTCACAGCCATTTCAAGCAGCGCGTCGAAGACGTCAAGCGCGGCGTGTTCCAGGCGGGCGGCTTTCCGGTGGAGCTGCCGGCGATCTCGGTGTCGGAGTCCTTCGTCAAGCCGACCACCATGCTGTACCGCAACTTCCTGGCCATGGAGACCGAGGAACTGCTGCGCAGCCATCCGGTGGACGGCGCCGTCCTGATGGGCGGCTGCGACAAGACCACGCCGGGGCTCCTCATGGGCGCCATCAGCGCCGGCCTTCCGTGCGTCTACGTGCCGGCCGGTCCCATGTTGCGCGGCAACTGGAAGGGCAAGATTTTGGGGTCCGGATCGGACGCCTGGAAACTCTGGGACGAACGCCGCGCCGGCAAGATCACGCAGGAACAATGGACCGAAGTGGAAGGCGGCATCGCCCGCAGCTACGGCACCTGCATGACGATGGGCACCGCCAGCACCATGACCGCCATCGCCGAGGCCATTGGCATGACGCTGCCCGGCGCCTCGTCCATACCGGCGGCGGACGTCAGCCACATGCGCATGTCGGCCGAGTGCGGCCGGCGCGTGGTCGAGATGGTCTGGGACGATCTGACACCCCAGCGCATCCTGAGCGTGGCGTCCTTCAAGAACGCCATCAACGTCGCCATGGCGATGGGCTGTTCCACCAACGCCATCATCCACCTGGTCGCCATGTCGCGCCGGGCCGGCTGCGCCGTGGGCCTGGACGACTTCGACGCGGCCAGCCGCAAGGTGCCGGTCATCGCCAACATCCGGCCCAGCGGCGACACCTACCTGATGGAAGACTTCTACTACGCAGGCGGCCTGCCGGCGCTGATGTCGCGGTTGCAGAACGACCATCTGGACCTGTCGGCCATGACGGTCACCGGCAAAACGCTGGGCGAGAACATTGCGGGGGCCGAGGTCTACAACGACGACGTGATCCGCAAGCTGGACGAGGCGATCTACGACGAGGGCGCGCTGGCCGTGCTGCGCGGCAATATTGCGCCGGACGGCTGCGTCATCAAGCCCAGCGCGTGCGCGCCGCAATACCTGCGCCACACCGGTCCCGCGCTGGTCTTTGACGACTACCCCAGCATGAAGGCCGCCGTCGAGGACGAGAACCTGGACGTCACCGCCGACCACATCATGATCCTGCGCAACGCCGGTCCGCAGGGCGGGCCGGGCATGCCGGAGTGGGGCATGCTGCCGATTCCGACCAAGCTGGTCAAGCAGGGCGTGCGCGACATGCTGCGCCTGTCCGATGCGCGCATGAGCGGCACGAGCTACGGCGCCTGCATCCTGCACGTCGCGCCCGAAAGCTACATCGGCGGCCCGCTGGCGCTGGTCAAGACGGGCGACACGATCACCGTGGACGTGCCGGCCCGCACCATCAACCTGAACATCAGCGACGAGGAAATGGCCGCGCGCCGCGCCGCCTGGACGCCGCCGCCCAAGCGCTACGAGCGTGGTTATGGCTGGATGTATTCCAAACACATCCTGCAGGCCAACGACGGCTGTGACCTGGACTTCCTCGAAACGGAGTTCGGCGCGCCCGTGCCCGAGCCCGCCATCTTCTGATCCTTTTAGATTCCCGATCCAACACCCGGAGCCATCGTGTCCCAAATGAATCCCGAAACCCGCGCCCGGTTGGCCGGCGTCAGTACCGCCACCCTGTGCACGGCGCTGTTCAAGCGCGGCCTGCGCAACCAGTTCATCCAGGACGTGCGCCCGCTGAACGCCAACCTGCCCAACATGGTCGGGCCGGCCTTCACGCTGCGTTACATCCCCGCGCGCGAAGACCTGAACACGATCAAGGTGTTCGAGGACCGCGCGCATCCGCAACGCGCCGCGGTTGAGACCTGCCCGGAAGGCGCGGTCTTCGTCATCGACAGCCGCAAGGACGCGCGCGCCGCCTCCGCAGGCTCCATCCTGGTCACCCGCCTGATGAAGCGTGGCGTGGCTGGCGTGGTGACCGACGGGGGCTTTCGCGATTCTCCTGAAATTGCCGAGATGGGCTTTCCCGCCTATCACCAGCGTCCGTCCGCGCCCACCAACCTGACACTGCACCAGGCGCTGGACATCAATGCGCCCATCGGCTGCGGCGACGTCGCGGTGTGGCCGGGCGACATCGTTGTGGGCGACCGGGAAGGCGTGGTGGTGATTCCGGCCCATCTGGCCGATGAGATCGCCCTGGAAGCCGTCGAAATGACCGCCTTCGAGGATTTCGTGACCAGCCAGGTGCAGGGCGGCGCGTCCATTCTGGGCCTGTACCCGCCGACCGATCCGGGCACGAAGGACAAATTCGCCGCCTGGCGCGAAGAACAGGGCCGCTGAGCCTTGCCGCCGGCTCGCCCGGCACCCCGATACATACCTATAAAACAAGGCAGGAGACAAATCATGAACACGCAACGACGTGGCGCGCTGGCCGCGCTTCTGGCCGGCGCGGTCTTCGGGACGCTGGCGTTGCCCGCCAGCGCCGCCGACTGGCCCACGCAAAAGCCGATTTCCTATGTGGTGCCGTTCACCGTGGGCGGTTCGACCGACGTGGTGGGGCGGGTGCTGGCCCAGAAGCTGGGCGACCGCCTGAAACAGAACGTCGTGGTCGAAAACAAGCCGGGCGCCGCCGGCGGCATCGGCGCGACCTACGTCGCCAAGGCCCCGCCCGACGGCTACACCCTGTTCGGCGGCACGATCAGCACCCATGCCATCAATGCCAGCCTGTACAAGAACCTGAAGTACGACCCGGTAAAGGATTTTGAGCCGGTGTCGTTGATCGCCTTCCTGCCCAACGTGCTGCTGGTGGATCCCAACCTGGGCGTCAATTCGGTGGCCGACCTGATCGCGCTGCTCAAGCGCGACCCCACCAAGCGCACGTTCGCGTCCTCGGGGGCGGGCACCTCCACGCACCTGGCCGGTGAACTGTTCGCCGGCATGATCGGCGTGCCGCTCACGCACGTGCCTTACAAGGGCACGCCGCCCGCCATGGTGGATGTGTCGTCCGGCGCGGTGACGTTCATGTTCGACCAGATGACCGCCGCGTTGCCGCTGCTGCAGACCGGCAAGCTCAAGCTGCTGGCGGTCACCACCAAGGACCGCATTGCGCTCGCGCCAGACGTTCCGACCATGCAGGAAGCGGGCGTGCCGGGCTTCCAGATGGCGTCGTGGCAGGCGGTGTACGCGCCTAAGGGCACGCCCAAGCCCATCCTGGACAAGCTGGCCGCCGAGATCGCCCAGATCCTGAAAGAGCCCGATGTGCAGGAAAAGCTGGGCAAGACGATGGGCATGGAACTGGTCGGCAGCACGCCGGACGAGCTTCGGGATCTGATGGCGACCGAGATTCCGCGCTGGGCGGAAGTCGTGAAGAAGTCGGGTGCGTCGGTCGAGTAACACGACACTAGTGTGAGCGAGGCCGCGCAGCGCTAAGCTATGTTTTTGGGTCTGGTCGACCGCCAGACCCAAAGCGGAGCCTCCTTATGACCGATTTGACTGCCCTGGCAGGGGCCACGATTGCCTTCGATCTCGACGGAACGCTGGTCGAGTCGGCCCCCGACCTGATCGGGTCGGTAAATGCCGTATTGGTCGCGCATGGCTACGAACCCTTGCCCTACGAACGCGGCCGGCCGTTTGTCAGCCGAGGCGCACGGTGGTTGCTGGAATTCGGGCTGAAAAGCGCTGGCGAGCCCGAGCCTGCGGCGCGCGCGGCCGCGCTGTTTGGCGGCTTCATTGCCTACTACAGTGACCATATCGCCGATGACACTCGGCCTTTCCCCGGGGCAATAGACGCCCTGAAAACGCTTCGTTCGGCGGGCGCCACGCTGGTCGTGTGCACCAACAAGCCCACCGGTCTGTCGCGCAGCCTGTTGACCAAGCTGCACATGGCGGGCTTGTTCGACGGCGTGGTGGGCATCGACGCGGTGTCGGCGGCCAAGCCCAATCCCGCACACTTGATCGAGGCCGTGCAGGCGGTGGGTGGCAATCTGGCTCGCACAGTGATGGTGGGTGATGCCGACACCGATGCGGGCGCCGCACGCGGGGCCGGCACGGCCTTGGTGCTGGTCGACTTTGGGTATACGGAAATTCCCGCCGCAGAGCTTGCGCCGGACATCCTTCTGCATTGCTTTGACGACTTGGCGGACGCCTGCGCTGCCTTGCTCGACTCTCCATAGGCCGGCGTGCTGATGGCTCCCGGCGTGTTCAAGGAGTAGCACCATGACCGATATCGACAAGGCATTTACGGGTTCGATTCCGAAGCTGTACGACACCCTGATGGTCCCCATGATCTTCGCGCCCTACGCGACAGCTATGGCGGTGCGAGTCGCAGGCTTTTCGCCGCACGCGGTGCTGGAGACGGCGGCGGGCAGCGGCGCGGTCACACGGGAGCTGGCGCCGCGCCTGGGCGCCGCGACGCGCTATGTGGCGACTGACCTCAATCAACCCATGCTCGATTACGCAGCCGCCCGCCAGGCGGAGGGCAGTCATGTCGAATGGCGGCAGGCGGATGCCATGCATCTGCCGTTCGAAGACGAAACCTTTGACGTCGTGTGCTGCCAGTTTGGCGCGATGTTTTTTCCTGACCGAATAGGCGCCTACGCCGAGGCGCGCCGGGTCCTGCAGCCCGGCGGGCGCTTTGTCTTCAGCGTGTGGGACAGCGTTGAAGAGAATGAATTCGCTGCCGTTGTCGCACAGGCGGTCGCTGAAATGTTTCCGGAGAATCCGCCGGTCTTTATCGCTCGCACGCCTCATGGTTACTTCGACAAGGCACGGATCCAGGATGACCTGCGCCGGGCGGGCTTTGAAGACGTGCAGATCGAGACGCATGAGGAAGTCAGCCGTGCGCAATCGGCCCAGGAAGCGGCAACCGCCTACTGCCAGGGCACACCCCTGCGCAACGAAATCGAAGCGCGCGACGCGAGCCCGCTGATGCCCGCCACGGAGCGAGCGGCGCAGGCTTTGGCCGACCGCTACGGCGCCGGTTTGATCACAGGAAAGATCCAGGCGCACGTGGTCACCGCAACAAAATAGGGCAGGCCATACCTTATTTGTCCGGGGGGCGGGCGTGTTTCACCATGTCCACAATGATCCGGAACAGCTCGTCCCGCGCGGCTTGCTGCGTGATCTCGCCTGCGACCGCCGCCTGCGAGAGCGCGTCGGCCGCGCCCAGCATGCCCCACAGACTGGCCAAGGAAACGCCTTGGGAGCCGGCGAAGGGCGCCAGGATGTCCTGGCATTTCCTGATGAATGCGTGCTGATATTGCGTCTTTACCGCGGCCAGTTCCGGTGAGCCATTCAACGCAGCCAGCACGCCGGGGATTTCGCGCCCCTGCGCCGACACGCATTCCACGTACCGGGACGCAATGACGTCCGCCTTGTCTTGCAGCGTGGGTTTGCTGGCGGCGATAGCGTCGTCGATGATTGCGGTCTGGCGCTGGTCGAAATCTTGATAAAGCGCCGCCAGCAGCCCGTTGCGGGTGCCGAAGTGGTCATAGACGACCGGCTTGGACACGCCGGCCTGCTCAGCAAGCCGGCCCAGCGTCAGCGCGTCCGTGCCTTCATCGCGGATCAGCGCCCAGGACACGTCGATGAGCTGGCGTTGCCGCGCGTCCTTGGACAGGCGGCGGCGGGGAGCGGGGTCGGGTGGGGACGTCATTGGGGTCTCTTCGAGGTCAGGCTTGCGGCTGCGGGGCAAAGATTCGCTGGCCGATGGCCTGCGCGGCGGTCAGGTGCGCTTCGGGGTATCCGGCGTCGGACGCCACCAGCAGATCGGATGTTGCCACGCGCGCGCCACAGTAGCCGAAGATACCGTGATCAATTTGCGTCTTCATCGCGCCGAAATAGCCGTGCCGGGCATAGGTGCGCATATCGGCGCCGCCGCTGGCGACCAGATGCACCTGCAGCCGCTGCAGACGTTTGACCACCTTGCCGTCGGGAGGGGCGTCGTACGCCCAGCCATTGGTGAAGACGCGGTCGATCCAGCCCTTCATCAAGGCGGGAAACGACCACCAATGGACGGGATACACCAGCACCAGCGCATCGGCGCGGTCCAGGCGCGCGTGTTCGGCGCTCACGTCCGCGGGCGGGCTGGAACGGGTCAGGTGCAGGTCCACGTCGGCCTGGGTGAAGCGCGGGTCGAAGCCTTCGGCGGCCAGATCCGCCACCTCGAAAGAATGCGGCGGCCCCGGCTGCGGGCCTGCCTGCGCAACCCCTTGCGCGACATGCTGGGCGATGGCGTGCGTGAGGGACGCCGGGTCCGGATGAGCAACGACGATGAGCGCATGCATGGCGAATTCCTTTGATCGGAGATTTAACCTACCAAGCGTAGTCTACGAATCGTAACCTACGTTTGGTAGGTAATGCCAGATGAATCTTGAGCCTCCCATGGGTTCCGTCGAACCCAGCCATGCACCGCCCGCGGATCTATACGGTTATCGTGTCGCCAGATCAGTCCCCCACGGAGGAAGCATGACCTCACGAACGGCATTGTTCGACCTGCGCTCGGAGCAGGGCGTGTTGCGGATATCCATCGCGGTCACACTGTGCATCGCCGCCATCGGTATCGGATTTGGCGTGGCCTCGGGATCGTTTTCCATTGTGTTCGATGGTGTCTATTCGCTGGTCGACGCCAGCATGAGCGCGCTGTCGCTGGTGGTCGTGCGGCTGATTACCTCTTACGCCACGTCCCGGCAACTGCCGCGCAAGCTGCGAGAGCGCTTCACGATGGGGTTCTGGCATTTGGAACCCATGGTGCTGGCTCTGAACGGCATATTGCTCAGCGGCGTGGCGATCTACGCCCTCATCAACGCGATCAGCAGTCTGCTCAAAGGGGGGCGCAATCTGGAGTTTGGCCTGGCGCTCGTCTATGCCGTGCTTACGCTGACCGCCTGCGTGGCAATCGCGCTGGCCGAGGCGCGCGCCAACCGCAGGATCCGATCGGCATTCCTGCACATGGACCTGAAGGGCTGGATCATGTCGGCCAGCATCACGGCCGCGCTGCTGGTGGCGTTCTGCATCGGGTTTGGCGTGCAGGGCACCCGCTGGGAATGGATTTCGCCCTACATCGACCCGGCCGTGTTGGCCGTGGTGTGCGCGGTGATCATCCCCTTGCCGCTGTCGGTCATCCGCCAGGCGTTGTCCGAGATGCTGCTGGTCACGCCGGCCGACTTGAAACAGCATGTGGACTCGGTGGCGCAGGCCTTTGTGCAGCGCCATGGCTTCGCGTCGTACCGCGCGTACGTCGCAAAGGTTGGCCGGTCGCAGGAAATCGAGTTGTATTTCATCGTGCCGGCAGACACGCCGGCGCGGGGCATCGAGGCGTGGGACGGGTTGCGTGATGAGATTGGGGAGGCGCTTGGCGCGGACAGCCCCGATCGCTGGCTGACGGTGGTCTTCACGGGTGACCCGGAGTGGGCGGAATAGCGCCAGCGCTGCAGCAGGCGGCCGTGCATCGTTTTAAAGACACGCCGCCGTCAGGAATACCGGCAGCGTTTCCCAGACGACGGCCACGGCCGACAGCCCGCACAGCGCGGCGCAAAGCCAGGCATGAAATGGCGGCGCACTCTGCGCCCGCACCCGCGCACGCTGGCGCCACGCGGC
>DMTA01000550.1 GCA_003454835.1 Achromobacter sp.
GAAGGCCGCGGCGGCGAACGCCAAAACGCCTGCGAACGCCATGAAGGCGCCCGCGCCCGCCGCCTCACCGGCGCAATCCTGATCCTCGTTCCCCTCCCTTCAAAAACCGGCGCAAGCCGGTTTTTTTATTGCCGCATTGCCGTGCATCGCGGATGTAAAGGACGCTTGACACACCGCGATCCAACCACCAGAATGTCAAGCACGCTTTACATCAATAAGGGCATTCCCATGAATCAACGCCAGGCCAAGCGCCGCTATTTCAAGGAACTCGGCTTCTCGATGGCGCTGTATGCCGTGCTGCTGACCGGCGCGCTGCGGCTCAGCTTCGGCATGCAGCCGGGCGCGTTGCGCACCGTGGTGCTGCTCACGCCCATGCTGGCATTTCTGCTGGCGCTGCGAGCGGTCGTGCGCGCCGTGCGCCAGTCCGACGAATTCATCCGCAAGACCACGCTGGAACATCTGGCGATCGCCGCCGCCGTCACTGCCGGGGTCACGTTCACGTATGGCTTCCTGGAAATTGCCGGCTTTCCCAAACTGAGCATGTTTGTGGTCTGGCCGCTAATGGGCGGGGTCTGGGCGTTCACCACCATCGTCGACACGCTGCGCCATCGATGAAAAACCGCATCCGCGAATTGCGCGCCGAACGCGGCTGGAGCCAGGCCGCGCTGGCCGAACGGCTGGACGTCTCGCGCCAGACCGTCAACGCCATCGAGACGGGCCGCTACGATCCGAGCCTGCCGCTCGCCTTCGCCATCGCCCGCGTGTTTGAAACGTCTATCGAATCGATCTTTGAGGAAGGCTAAGGCGCTGCTTCCGGCATGGCGCGGACGCGGGGATCGGCGTTAACCTAGCGGACCCGCCGCTCGCGGCGACCGCAGTTCCCAGCGGGAGTCCCCATGCCCTACATGCTGCTGATCGTTGAACCGGTGGGCCAGCGCGCCCAGCGCACGCCCGAGGAGGGGCGCGAGGCGTATGCGCAGATGGTGCGCTACGCCGAATCCCTGCAGTCGCGGGGCCTGCTCACGCGCGCCGAATCCCTCAAGTCCGATACCGAAAGCGTGCGCCTTCGGGTGCGCGACGGGTACCGCCAACTGATGGACGGCCCCTATGCCGAGGCCAAGGAAATGATCGGCGGATTCTTCCTCCTGACCTGCGAGTCGCGGGAAGAGGCGCTGGCGCTGGCCGCCGAATGCCCGGCCGCCGAGTGGGCCACGGTAGAAGTCAGAGAGTTGGGACCCTGTTTCCTGTAGCGAGAGGTGCGGCCTGCAACAGCGCACGGCGCCAGCCAGGCGCTCCCTTCCCCGGCCGGCGCCCCGAGATCAGCAATTGCCCTTCTTGGCCTGTCCGGGCGGACAGAAGCCGCCACGGCCGCCGCCGTCATGCGGATCGACGACCACCGAGCCTTGTGGCGTGTACACGGCACAGCCGGACAGCACGGAGACGATAAGGGCAAGACTGCACAGAACTTTCATGGCGATGCTTCAGGGTGGTTAAGGACGCTGCGAGTGTATGGGACACGCCTGCAACAAGGCCTGGACCTTCGTAACCGGGTGCTAGAAGCCCGACACACCGGGCTGATTCAGTATTTACCCTAGGCACGCATTGTTGTTGTCGATCCACTGCCGCGCCGTTCGTCGTACCTGTACAAGCGCCCCTTTTGGCCTTGCTATTCCTCCCAAGGAGACCTCAGATGCGATTCATGATCATCGTCCGGGCCACGCCCGACAGCGAAGCCGGCAAGATGCCGGACGACAGCCTGCTTGCCTCGATGGCGACCTATCACGAAGCCCTGGTCAAGGCCGGCGTGTTGCTGGACGCCAACGGCCTGCAACCGACGTCCAAGGGCTGGCGCGTGCGCTACGACGGCAGCGGCGAACGCAAGCTGATCGACGGGCCGTTCGCCGAAACCAAGGAGCTGATCGCCGGCTACACGATGATCCAGGTGCGCTCCCGCGAAGAGGCGATGCAATGGGCGATGCGCTTTCCGACGCCCTTCCCTGGCCAGGACTGCGAGATCGAGGTGCGCCAGGTATTCGAACTGGATGACTTCGAGCCCAGCAAGGAAGTCGAGCGCTTCCGCCAGATGCCGTCTCCCAGCGTCTGAGTTTCACTACGCCAATCCCTGAACATCCAAGCGAGACACGCCATGCATAAGCAGATCTTCGTCAACCTGCCCATCAACGACATGCAGAAGTCGCAGGAATTTTTCAAGAAACTCGGCTACAGCTTCAACCCCGACTTCACCAACGACCAGGGCGCCTGCATGGTCGTGGGCGACAACCTTTACGTGATGCTGCTGGTGAAGGACTTTTTCCAGGGCTTTACCGGCAAGCCGGTGGCGGACGCCACGCAGACCACGGAAGTGCTGGTCTGCCTGTCCTGCGAAAGTCGTGCCGAGATCGACGACCTGGTCGCACGGGCCGTCGCTGCGGGCGGCACGGCGCCGCGTGCCCCTCAGGATCACGGCTTCATGTACGCGCACGGGTTCGACGACCTGGATGGGCACATCTGGGAGTTCGCTTACATGGTCCCTGGCGAAGCAACCGGCGCATGACGCAGGCGGCCACGCATCGCGCCATCGAGGCGGTCTGGCGGATCGAAGCCGCCAGCGTCATTGCGGGGGTGGCGCGCCTGGTGCGCGACGTGGGCCTGGCCGAAGAGCTGGCCCAGGATGCGCTGGTCGCGGCGCTGGAGCGCTGGCCGCACACAGGGGTGCCGGACAATCCGGGAGCATGGCTCATGACCACCGCGAAGAACCGTGCGCGCGACCGGCTGCGGCTGGATGCGCTGCACACGCGCAAGCACGAGCAGATCGGCCATGAACTGGAGGCTTTGCAGATCGACGTGGAGCCCGACTTCGTCGACGCGCTGGATGCGGCGCGCCAGGACGACATCGGCGACGATCTGCTGCGGCTGGTCTTCACCGCCTGCCATCCATTGCTGTCCACCGATGCGCGTGTGGCGCTGACGCTGCGCCTCTTGGGCGGACTGACCACGGCCGAGATCGCGCGCGCGTTCCTGGCG
>DMTA01000048.1 GCA_003454835.1 Achromobacter sp.
CACGCCGCCGGCCGGATGCGGCATGTCGCGCCGCAGCTGCCGCGCCTGCGCCTGCGGGTGCGCAAACGCCTGGGCGATGTTGTTGATCGGCCCGCACGGCACGCCCACCGCCTCCAGCTTGGCAATCCAGTCATCACGCCGGCCTTCGCGCATGATGTCCGTCAGGATGCCGATCAGTTCCACGCGGTTGGTGACGCGCAGCCGGTTGGTCGCAAAGCGCGGATCGTCGCCCAGCTCCGGCACGCCGATGGCGCGGCAATAGGCGCGGTACTGCGATTCGTTGCCCGTGGCCACGATCAGGTGGCCGTCGCTGGCGGCGAACACCTGATACGGGACCACGTTCTGATGCGCGTTGCCGGCGCGCGTGGGCGCCACGCCCGAGTTGAAATAGTTGGAGTTCTGGTTGGCCAGCAGCGCCACGTGGCTGTCCAGCAGCGCGATGTCCAGATGCTGGCCCTGGCCGCTGCGATGACGCTCTTGCAAGGCCGCCAGCACCGCCACGGTCGCGTACATGCCGGTGACGATGTCGGTCACGGCCACGCCCGCCTTCTGCGGTCCGCCACCGGGCAGGTCGTCGCGCTCGCCCGTGATGCTCATCAGCCCGCCCATGCCCTGGATCATGAAGTCGTAACCGGGGCGCTGCGCAAACGGGCCGTCCTGGCCAAATCCGGTGACCGAGCAATAGATGAGGCGCGGGTTGATCGCCTTCAGGCTTTGATAATCCAGCCCGTACTTGGCCAGTCCGCCCACCTTGAAGTTCTCGACAAGAATGTCGCTGACAGCGGCCAGTTCCCGGATCAGCGCCGCGCCTTCCGGCGTGGCCATGTCGGCCTCGACCGAACGCTTATTGCGGTTCGCGCTGAGGTAATACGCCGATTCGTTGGTGTCCTGCCCATCTCCATCCTTCAGAAAGGGCGGTCCCCACGCGCGGGTGTCGTCGCCGACGTGCGGCCGTTCGATCTTGATGACGTCGGCGCCCAGGTCGGCCAGGTTCTGCGTGCACCACGGGCCGGCCAGAATGCGCGACAGGTCCAGCACGCGGATGCCGTCAAGCGGAGGCGGACGCGTCATGATTGCACCGTCGCCGTGCCGTGGCTCATGACCACGATGCCGCGCTCTTTCGCGCGGGCAATGAAGCGGATCTGTCCATCCGGCATGCGCCACATGTCGCATTGCAGCGTCTCGCCCGGATAGACGGGCGCCGAGAAGCGCGTGTTCAGGCTGGTGAGCCGCGCGGCGTCGTAGTCGCAGAAGGTCTTGACGATGGCGTGCGCGGCCACGCCGTAGGAACACAAGCCATGCAGGATGGGCCGGGGATAACCCGCCTGGCGCGCAACGTCCGGGTCCGCGTGCAGCGGATTGCGGTCGGCGTTCAGCCGATACAGCAGCGCCGCGCTGGACGGAATGCGCAACTCGCAGCGCAGTTCGGGATCGCCATCCGGCGCGGCGGGCAGGGCCTCGGGGCTGGCGTCGCCGTCGCCGAATCCACCGTCGCCGCGGCAGAACGTGCTGGAGCGCAGCGTTGCCAGGCATTGCCCGTCTTCGTCGTGCAGCGTGCGTTCGCTGACGATGATGGCCCCCTTGTCCGCACCCTTGTCGATGACGTGCGTGTTGCGCGTCCTGCCGGTGACGACGCCCGACACCGGCAGCGGCGCGTGCAGCGTCAGCCGCTGCTCGCCATGCACCACTTTCACCCAGTCCACCGTCGAGCGCGGGTCGCTGACCCAGAAGCCCGGATAGCCGAGGATCACGCTCATCGTGGGGAACGCGCGCAGGTCCTTTTCGTACACATAGCGCAGTTGTCCCGCATCTTCAGGATCCTGTCCCAGGCCGATGCCCAGCGCATACAGCATGGTGTCCTTCTGTTCATAGCGCTGGCGCACATCGTCAAAGCGCCAGTCCTTCACGGTTGCATAGTCCAACGGCATGTGGCGGCCTCAGATGGGATCCCAGTCGATCACGTCGGGCGAGCGCTCCAACGCGTAGAAGTGTTTGCGCATGGCGGGCGCGGCGATCTCGGCGATGCGCTCCGGCGTCCAGCCTTCGCTGTGGTGCACAGTGCGCAGGGGGCGCGGCTGACTCATCAGCATGATCTCGTTGGCGCGCACGGCAAAAATCTGCGCGGTGATCTCGCTGGCTGCATCGCTGGCCAGGAACACTGCCATGGGCGCAACCTTGCCGGCTTCCATTTTTTTCAGTTTCTCGACGCGCGCCTTTTCTTCTTCGGTCTCCGCCGGAATGGAGCTCGTCATCCGGCTCCAGGCGAACGGCGCAATGCAGTTGGACCGCACGTTGTAGCGCGCCATGTCCAGCGCAATCGACTTGGACAACGCGACGATGCCCAATTTGGCGGCGGCGTAGTTGGCCTGGCCGAAGTTGCCGATCAGCCCCGACGTGGACGTCATGTGCACGAAGGCGCCCGATTCCTGTTCGCGAAAGTAGGGCGCTGCCGCGCGGCTCATGTAGAACGAGCCGTTCAGGTGCACGTCGATCACCTGGCGCCATTCCTCTTCGCTCATCTTGTGGAAAACCCGGTCGCGCAAATTGCCCGCGTTGTTGATCACCGCGTCGACGCGACCGAACGCGTCGATTGCCGTCTGCACGACGCGGCTGGCGCTGTCGTACGCGGCCACGCTGTCGGTATTGGCGACAGCGTGGCCGCCCGCCTCGACGATTTCCTTCACGACGGCTTGTGCGGGACCGTCCGCGCCGCCTTCGCCGGTCAGCGACACGCCGATGTCGTTCACCACGACCTTCGCGCCCGCTTCAGCCATTGCCAACGCCACGCTGCGGCCGATGCCGCCGCCCGCGCCCGTCACGATCACCACCTTTCCGGATACCAAGCCGCTCATTGCTTCTGACTCCTGTGCTGCGGCGCGCACGCCGTCTGTGGAAAACAGTTCCGCATCAACCCGTCTGGTTCATGGGCATGGCCTCATGGTAGATTCGACCCGGCATTCGCAGAATTCAAAATTAGAAATGCCCCCCTTCTGCGTGGTGGAACATGAGACATGATCTGACGGACCTGCGTTTGTTCTTGAACGTGGGCGAAACACTCAATCTGACCCGTGCTGCGGAACGCACGTTCCTGTCCTTGCCGGCGGCAAGCGCGCGGGTCAAGCACATGGAAGAGGCCTTCAAGGCTCGCCTGCTGGTGCGCATGGCCACAGGCGTCGCGCTCACGCCCGCCGGCGAGGTGCTGCTCAAGCACGCCAATGCCGTCTTCCGCCAGCTCGAATGCCTGAACGCCGATCTGCAGCCCTACGCCAGCGGCCTGAAAGGCCGTCTGCGCCTGCTGGCCAACACCACCGCCACCAACTCCTTCCTGGCCGACGCGCTATCCACGTTCCTGGCGGAAAACCCTGACGTCGACGTTGAGCTGGAAGAAAAAATCTCCGGCGACATCGTCATCGCGATCCGCGCGGGCGCCGGCGACCTGGGCCTTGTCGCCGGCAACATCGACGTCGAGGGCCTGGACGTCACGCCGCTGTTCCGCGACGAACTCACCGTAGTCACATCGCTGGACCATCCGCTGGCCGCGCAGAAGACCGCGCATTTCGCCGACCTTGTGGACGCGTACCAGTTTGTCGGCATCCACCCGGACAGCGCGATCCAGACCTTCCTCGAAGACATCGCCAGCGGCCTGGGCAAGCGCATCTGCCAGCGCGTGCACGTAGGCAGCTTCGAAGCCGTGTGCCGCATGGTCGAGGCCGGCGCCGGCATCGCCGTCGTGCCGCGCGCCTGCGCGGCGCGCTACAGCCGCCCTGATTTCCTGCACGTGTTGAAACTGGATGACCCCTGGGCACTGCGCGATCGCCTGCTGTGCCGCCAGCGCGGCCGCGACCTGCCCAGCTTCGCCGAATGCTTCATCGGCCACGTGCAACGCGCCG
>DMTA01000039.1 GCA_003454835.1 Achromobacter sp.
CGCTGCCGGCGAACCGCCGCTGGTCGCGGCCGACGGACGCGCCCTGTCGCGCGCGCTGCGCGTGGCCGGCAAGGTCGAGCCGGTGTTCGTGGAAGACGTGGCGGAACTGCCGCAGACCATTGTGGATTTCGTGCGCGATGGCGACGTCGTCGTCGTGATGGGAGCGGGTTCGATCAGCAAGGTCCCGGCCCAGGTGGGAGAGTTGGCATGAGCAAGCAATTCGGCAAGGTGGGTGTGTTGTACGGCGGCCGGTCCGCCGAACGTGAGGTCTCGCTGATGTCCGGCAAGGGAGTGCACGAGGCGCTGACCAGCGCCGGCGTGGACGCGCATCTGTTCGACACCGGCGAGCGCAGTCTTGCCGAGCTGGCCGATCAAGGCTTTGATCGCGTGTTCATTGCGCTGCACGGCCGTTACGGCGAAGACGGCACCCTGCAGGGCGCGTTGGAGCTGCTGGGCATCCCTTACACCGGCAGCGGCCCGATGGCCTCGGCACTGGCCATGGACAAGACCATGACCAAGCGCATCTGGCTGCAGCACGGTCTGCCCACGCCCGACTTCGAAGTGCTCGATACCGACACCGACCTGCGCCTGGTTCCGGACCGCCTGCAGTTGCCGCTGATCATCAAGCCGCCGCACGAGGGCTCGACCGTGGGCATTTCCAAGGTCGTCGGGTACTCGGACATGAAGGAAGCCTACGCCGCGGCCGCTCAGTACGACAGCGAGGTCCTGGCCGAGCAGTTCATCACGGGGCGCGAGCTGACCGTGGCCGTCCTGGGCTCGGGCAAGGCAGCGCGCGCGCTGCCCGTGATCGAGATCGCGGCGCCCGGCGGCAACTACGACTACGAACACAAATATTTTTCCGACGACACGCAGTACTTTTGCCCGGCCGCCTTACCCGCGGACGTCGCTGAAGAAGTCGCGCGGATTGCCGTAAAGGCCTATCAGACGCTGGGCTGCGAAGGTTGGGGGCGCGCGGATTTCATCCTCGATGCCGACAACCGGCCCTGGCTGCTCGAAATGAATACTTCGCCCGGCATGACCGGCCACTCCCTGGTGCCCATGGCCGCGAAGGCCGTGGGAATCAGCTATGCAGAATTGTGCGTGGCCATCCTGTCCGAGGCCTCGTGCAAGGTGCACGGCCACGCTCGCAACGCTTGACCTGGATACTCCGTGTGGAACGACGCTCGTACTACCAACCTGATCGCCAACACGCTCGCCGTGCTGGCGGTTGCCGCCTTGCTCATCGCGGGCGTGGTGTGGGTAGCGCAGCGTCCGTATTTCACGCTGTCGGCGATCGAGCTGGAATCGATGCCGGACACCGAGCTTCACTACGTGTCGACGGGTGCCGTGCGTTCAGCGATCGCGGGCCGCGTGAAGGGCAACTTCTTCACGGTGGACCTGGACGACGCGCGCGAGATCTTCGAATCGGTGCCGTGGGTACGGCATGCCACCGTGCGGCGGATCTGGCCGAACGTGCTGCGCGTGCGCATCGAAGAGCAGCAGCCCCTGGCGCTGTGGAACGAGAACCAGATGATCAACACCTGGGGCGAGGCGTTCACGGCCAACACGGGCGAGGTGGACGACGACACGGTGCTGCCGCAGTTCTCCGGGCCCGACGGCACGGAAGCGCTGGTCGTGCAGCGCTACGCCGAGCTGGCGCGCTGGTTCGCGCCGCTGGACATGCATGTGGAACAGTTGGAACTGAGCCCGCGCTACGCCTGGCGCGTCGTGCTTTCCAACGGCATGCTGCTGGACCTGGGCCGAGATCCGGGCGCCGATGCGCCGGACCCGCATGGCCTGCCCGGCGCCTTGCCGTTCGCGGCTCGTATTCAACGCTTTGTGCAGGCGTGGCCCACCGTGGCGGGGCGCCTGGAAGGGCGCACCATCACGCAGGCCGACCTGCGCTATCCGAATGGTTTCGCCCTGGCGCTGGCCCCGTTGCCCGCGTCGGAAACCAAATCCAAATCCACACCGAAACCTCCCAAGAAACGCTAACGCCATGACCCGTGACATCAAGGACCTTATCGTCGCCCTCGATATCGGCACCAGCAAGGTGGTGGCTGTGGTGGCTGAAATCCTGCCTGAAGGCCGCTTCGAGGTGCTAGGCCTGGGCCAGCACGAATCGCGCGGCATGCGCAAGGGCGTGGTCGTCAACATCGAGACCACTGTAAATTCCATTCAGCGCGCGCTTGAAGAAGCCGAGCTGATGGCAGATTGCAAGATTCGAGACGTCTACACCGGCATCGCCGGCAGCCATATCCGCAGCTTCAATTCCAGCGGCATGGTCGCCGTGAAGGACAAGGAAGTCACCGCTACCGACGTCGCCCGCGTCATCGAGACCGCCAAGGCCGTGAACATCCCGACCGACCAGCAGGTGCTGCACGTGCTGACGCAGGAGTTCATCGTCGACGGTCAGGAAGACATCCGCGAACCCATCGGGATGAGCGGCCTGCGCCTGGAAGTGCGCGTGCACATCGTGACGGGCGCGGTCAGCGCCGCGCAGAACATCGTCAAATGCGTGCGCCGCTGCGGCCTGGAAGTGCAAGACCTGATTCTGCAGCCGCTCGCCTCCAGCCTGGCCGTGCTGACGGCCGACGAAAAGGAACTGGGCGTCGTGCTCGTCGACATTGGCGGGGGCACGACCGACGTTGCCATCTTCACCGGCGGCGCAATCCGCCACACCGCCGTGCTGCCCATCGCCGGCGACCAGATCACCAACGATATCGCGGCCATGTTGCGCACGCCCACGCCCGATGCCGAAGAAATCAAGCTGCGCTACGGCGTCGCCAAGCAGGTGCTGGCCAGCCCGGACGAGTCCGTGGAAGTGCCGGGCCTGGGCGACCGAGGCCCCCGCCAGGTCAAGCGCCAGGCGCTGGGCGCGGTGATCGAGCCGCGCGTGGAAGAACTGTTCACGCTGGTGCAACAGGTGGTGCGCGATTCCGGCTACGAGGACCTGCTGGCTTCTGGCGTGGTCCTGACGGGCGGATCCGCGCAACTGCCCGGCATGATCGAACTGGCCGAGGACGTGTTCCTCAAGCCGGTTCGCGTGGCGGTGCCCGAGTATGAAGGCAGCCTTGCCGACGTGATGCGCAACCCGCGCTTCTCGACGGTGATGGGGCTGTTGCAGGAAGCGCGCATGCAGCGTGTGCGTGGCCGCAAGGTGGCCGCGCAGACGGGCAATTTCAAGAGCCTGCTTGCGCGCATGAAGGAGTGGTTCATGAATTAAAGGGTGCAGGTTGGGGCCTGCTCCTTGGTGCGAACCGCGGCTGTCTAGCGGGGAGCGCCAGAAAGAGGAGGCGTCTCAAACCCGTGGCGGGCCTATGTAGCCGGCGTCGGCTTTGAGGCGATTCACAAATAGGTTGTTGGGGAATTTTTGTGATTTGCAAAATCGGACTTGTGAGGGAGTCATCATGATGAACTTTGAGATGCTTGAGAACAACACCAAAGGGACCGTAATCAAGGTCGTTGGTGTGGGTGGTGCGGGCGGCAATGCCGTGGCGCACATGATTCGCAGCGGTGTGCACGGCGTGGATTTCATCTGCGCCAATACTGATGCGCAAGCGCTGGCGGCTACCAATGCGCCCGTGCAGATCCGCCTGGGCCGCACCGGCCTGGGCGCGGGCGCCAAGCCCGAGCAGGGACGCGCGTCGGCCGAAACCGCGCGTGAGGAAATCCGTGCCGCGCTGAACGGCGCGCACATGGTCTTCATCACCGCGGGCATGGGCGGCGGCACCGGTACCGGTGCGGGTCCGGTCGTGGCCGAAGTGGCGAAGGAACTGGGCATCCTGACCGTGGGCGTGGTCACCAAGCCTTTTACCTTTGAAGGCAACAAACGCCTGAAGATGGCCGAAGACGGTATTTCGGAACTGGCCAAGCACGTGCATTCGCTCATCGTGGTGCTCAACGAGAACCTCTATGAACTGATGGACGAGGACGCGACGCAGGAAGACTGCTTCCGTTCGGCCGACGACATCCTGCACAACGCGTGCGCGGGTATCGCCGAAATCATCAACGTCGAAGGCAACGTCAACGTCGACTTCGAAGACGTGAAGACGATCATGGGTGAGCAGGGCCAGGCCATGATGGGCACGGCGTCGGCATCGGGCGCGGATCGCGCACGCGTTGCCGCCGAGCACGCCATTGCTTGCCCGCTGCTGGAAGGCGTGGATCTGAACGGCGCGCGTGGCGTGCTGGTCAACATCACCGCCAGCCGCTCGCTGAAGATGCGCGAAACGCGCGAAATCATGGAAACGATCCGCAGCTACGCTTCGGACGACGCGACCGTGATCTTCGGCACCGCCTACGACGAATCCATGGGTGAAAACCTGCGCGTGACGGTGGTTGCAACCGGCCTTGGCCGTGCGCAAGCCCGTCCGCAACTGGTGCAGACCACCGCTGAAGTGCTGCGCACCGGCACCGACAACATGCCCATGGGCACGATGCCGGCCGGTCAAGGCGGTGACTACCGCAATCTGGACATGCCGTCTGTCATGCGCAATCCGCGCAGCCAGGCGTCGGCCCAGGTGCGCGCGCTGGAAAGCTCGGGAATGGATCATTTCGACATCCCCGCCTTTCTGCGCAAGCAAGCGGACTGAACCTAGAGCCGGTCAACGGCTCTAACTGCACTCCCTCATCTCCGGCTCGCCTGTCCCCACGGGCGAGCCGGAGGCAGAGCGGTCCGTGTTTCCCTTGCACGTTAAATAAGGGACGGAGGTTTCGGTCGGTCTGAGCGCCAGTTTGAATGGCGGCCTGGATCGGACAGCGTTACAATACTTCGGTTACGCCGGCAATCCGTACTTATCTTGCCGGCTTCCGGGTTCAAAATTCCAAAGTCTCATGTTCCGACAGCGCAGCATCCAGAATCTCGTCCGCACGACAGGCGTCGGCGTCCACTCAGGACGGCGGGTGGAGCTCACCCTGCGTCCGGCACAGCCCAATACCGGCATCGTCTTTCACCGTGTAGATTTGCCGCAGGTCGTTGACCTGCCCGCGCAAGCCACGGGCGTGGGCGATACCCGCATGGCGTCCGTGCTGCAGCAGGGCAATGTTCGCGTGTCCACGGTGGAACATCTCATGTCGGCGTTGGCCGGCCTGGGTATCGACAACCTGCACGTCGACCTCACTGCCGAAGAAGTCCCCATCATGGACGGCAGCGCGGCGACGTTTGTTTATCTGTTGCGCTCGGCGGGCATCGTCGAGCAGAACGCGCCCAAGCAATTCATCCGTGTCCTGAAGCCGGTCGAAGTGCGTGAAGGCGAAGGCCGCAACGAGAAATGGGCCCGTCTCGAACCCCACGAAGGGTACGCGCTGGCTTTCTCAATCGACTTCCGCCACCCCGCCATCGACTCCACGGCGAATTTCGCAGAAATCGATTTCGCCACGCATTCGTACGTGCGCGAAATCGCGCGGGCACGCACCTTTGGTTTCGTGAATGAAGTCGAGGCCCTGCGGTCGATGGGCCTGGCCCGCGGAGGCAGCCTGGACAACGCCATCGTCATGGACGAATACCGTGTGCTGAACAGCGACGGGCTGCGTTACGACGATGAGTTCGTCAAACACAAGATCCTGGACGCCATCGGCGACCTGTATCTGCTGGGCAAGCCGCTGGTGGCACGCTATGTGGCGTGCAAGTCGGGCCACGGCCTGAACAACCAGCTCGCCCGCGCGCTGCTCGAACAGCGCGACGCCTGGGAAATCGTCACGTACGAATCGCAGGCTGAAGCGCCCCAGGCGTTTCGCCATGAATGGAAGCTGGCCTGACGCCAGGCTTCCGCCCGAACCCGCGCACGGGGCCTGACCCCGACCTTGCGCGGGTTTCTGTTTGGACTCCCGCTTGGGTTTCTACTTAGGGACGACGCTGGCCGTCATCCTCTCGCGCGATAGTCGCAATCCGGTAGCCAGCCATCCGGCCATCGGTCTGAAAAGTTGGTTTCGCGACGTTTCCAGCCCCCCGAGTTGCCGGACAAAGCCCGGTTGGTCAGCTACTCTTGTGATGCTTCAAGAGCTTGGCGACGGCGTCGGCCAACGGACCCGGCCGCAGATTGTCGTGCAGCGTTTCGAACGCACCCAGTGCCTTGTCGTTCAGGGGCTGCGCTTCTTTGGGAGGGCGCGGCTGCCGGGCGCCGGGCTTGGGTAACCCGGCTTGTACCTTGATGGCAATTTCGTTAAGGTTCCAGCCCTGGTCCGCCAGTGACCGCGCGATGCGCGGCGCCAATTGACGCATCTTGGCCGCGTGCGCGGCGGTGGGCACCACCAGATGCAGACACAGGTTTTCCAGCTTGGCGACCTGGCACACAGCACCCAGCGGGGCGGGCAACACCGCCGCCACCGCATACTGAATTTGCAGATGCTTGCGGGCGGTCGCCAACACACCGGCGCCCCGCATGTCATGACCCAGCCATCCCAGGGCGGTATTTTCTACGCGCCGGCTGGTACTGGAACGTTGACGGTATGAAGCGGGTCTATTCATGCCGGCTTTAAAAGAATTAGGAAGCAAACCTTGAAGATCGTGATTATGCACGCCCGCGACGGGCAGGACGGGCATTTCATCCTGGGCGGCGCGCGGCTGGCGTTGTTTCTGGGTGGCGCCTTGATTACCGCGGCCGTTTTTGGCGCAGCGCTTCAACGATACATCACTCCCATCCTTCCCGCCGTGCACACGATGGGATGGCCGCTGTCGGAGCAGCCGGGGCGCGACGCCGATTTCCTGCGTGAAAACATGAATTTGCTGGCCTCCAAGGTCGGCGCGCTGCAGGCCAAGCTGGTCAGCATCGACGGTCTGGGCCAGCGCGTGGCCAAGGTGGCGGGCGTGGCGTATACCGACCCCGAATTGGCCCAGCAACTGGCCGCAGCGCAGCCCGAGGCGCCGGCTCACCCCGAGGCCACGCAGGTCATGGACGATCTCTTCACCGACCATCCGCCGCCCAGCGCGGCGTCGGCCGAGGCGCTGGGCCGGCAGCTCGACGAGATCCAGGCACGGCTGTCGCAGCAGACCGACAACCTGAAGCTGTTGGACGCAGCCCTTACGAAGCGTTCGGCGGATCAGGCGCGCATGCCGACCGCCATGCCAATCACCGATTACCCCTATCTGTCGTCCTCGTACGGCTGGCGCCGCAACCCGGTGACGGGCCGCTCGGCCATGCACGAAGGGCTGGATTTCGCGGCGCCCTCGGGCACGCCGATCCTGGCCGCGTCCGGCGGCGTGGTGCTCGAGGCCAAGTGGGCGCCGGGCTTCGGCAACATGGTCGAGATCGACCACGGCGACGGCCTGATCACCCGCTACGCGCATGCGTCCTCGTTGCTGGTCAAGCAGGGCGATCTGGTCGAACGCGGTCAGCAGGTCGCGCGTGTCGGCAGCTCGGGCCGATCTACCGGGCCACACCTGCATTTCGAGGTCCGCCTTGCCGGACAACCGCTGGATCCGCGCCTCTTCCTGGGGCCGCAGCCTCAGCACGCGCCGCCCGCCGTCGCGCAGGCTGCCGCGCCTTGAACCCTTCGCGGGTTGGCCGGTCCAACCGGCCAACAGTGCTACCCTGGTCATAGGTCCAGGCTATTACGCTCCAGGTGCGTTAAACTGGTTCGTTTCCCAGCGGACCCCCGCTCAACCAATAACATCAAGTCACGGGTGACGCTGCCCCAAGCGGTTTCGGGTGTGGTGTGGCTCGTGCGGCCGACATACGCATGGTTTCTCTGCTCAAAAAACTCATAGGTAGCCGCAACGACCGGCTGCTTAAGCAGTATCGCAAGCTGGTAACCCAGATCAATGGGCTCGAACCCAAGATCTCCGCGCTCTCCGACGCGGAACTGGCGGCCAAGACCGACGAATTCCGTTCCCGCCACGCTCAGGGCACGTCCCTGGACGATCTGCTTCCCGAAGCCTTCGCCGTTGTGCGCGAAGCGGGCAAGCGGGTGTTCGGCATGCGGCACTTCGACGTGCAGATGCTGGGCGGCATCGCCCTGCATAACGGCAAGATCGCCGAAATGCGCACGGGTGAAGGCAAGACGCTTATGGCGACGTTGCCCGTCTACTTGAACGCCATCGCCGGCAAGGGCGTGCACGTGGTCACGGTGAACGACTACCTGGCCCGCCGCGACGCCGAATGGATGGGCCGTCTGTACCGGTTCCTGGGCATGTCCACCGGCGTGGTGGTGCCGCAGCAGCCGAACGAGGAAAAGAAGGCCGCGTACGCCGCCGACATCACATACGGCACCAACAACGAATTCGGTTTCGACTACCTGCGCGACAACATGGAATTCCGTGTTGAGGACCGCCGCCAGCGCGTGCTGTTCTACGCCATCGTCGACGAAGTGGACTCGATCCTGATCGACGAGGCCCGCACGCCGCTGATCATCTCCGGCCAGGCCGAAGATCACACCGAACTCTACGTCCGCATGAACGCGGTGCCGCCGCTGCTCACGCGCATGGCGCACGAGCCCAAGCCGCAGGAGCCGGAACCCGAAGGCGATTACTGGGTCGACGAAAAGAGCCAGCAGGTCTACCTGTCGGAAGCCGGCCACGAACACGCCGAAGGCATTCTTGCCCGCCTGGGCATCCTGCCCGAAGGCGAATCCCTGTACGACCCGCGCCACATCGCGCTGATGCACCACCTGATGGTGGCGCTGCGCGCCAACACCCTGTTCTTCCGCGACCAGCAGTACGTCGTGCAGGACGGTGAAGTGGTGATCGTGGACGAATTCACGGGCCGCCTGATGGTGGGCCGCCGCTGGTCCGATGGCCTGCACCAGGCCGTCGAAGCCAAGGAAGGCGTGAAGATCCAGCACGAGAACCAGACGCTGGCTTCGATCACGTTCCAGAACTACTTCCGCATGTACGAAAAGCTGTCCGGCATGACCGGTACGGCCGACACGGAAGCGTACGAATTCCAGGAAATCTACGGGCTCGAAACGGTCATCATCCCGACCAACAAGCCCATGGTCCGTAAAGACCAGAACGACCAGGTCTTCAAGACCGACGGCGAAAAGTACAACGCCATTCTCGAAGACATCCGGGATTGCCACGAGCGCGGCCAACCCGTGCTGGTGGGTACGACCAGCATCGAGAACTCCGAGCTGCTGTCCGGCCTGCTGAAGAAGGCCAAGCTGCCGCACGAGGTCCTGAACGCCAAGCAGCACGCCCGCGAAGCCGAGATCGTGGCCGAAGCCGGCAAGCCGGGTCACATCACCATCGCCACCAACATGGCCGGTCGCGGTACCGACATCGTGCTGGGCGGCAGCGTCGACAAGCAGGTCGACCTGATCCGCGCCGACGAGTCGCTGTCTGAAGCCGAAAAGACCGCGCGCATCGAGAAGATCCGCGCCGAATGGAAGCCGCTGAATGATCAGGTCAAGGCCGCCGGCGGCCTGCGCATCATCGGCACCGAGCGCCATGAATCGCGCCGTATCGACAACCAGCTGCGCGGCCGCGCCGGCCGCCAGGGCGATCCGGGCTCGTCCCGCTTCTACCTGTCGCTGGAAGATTCGTTGATGCGCATTTTCGCGGGCGACCGCGTGCGCGCCATCATGGAACGCCTCAAGCTGCCCGAGGGCGAGCCCATCGAGGCCGGCATGGTCACGCGCTCGATCGAGACCGCGCAGCGCAAGGTGGAAGGCCGCAACTTCGACATCCGCAAGCAATTGCTGGAATACGACGACGTCTCCAACGACCAGCGCAAGGTGCTGTACTCGCAGCGCAACGACGTGCTGGAAGCCGCCAGCGTCGGCGCCACCGTGCAGAACCTGCGCGATGCGGCGGTGACCGACATGTTCAACACGTACGTGCCGCCGGAATCGGTGGAAGAACAGTGGGACATTCCCGCGCTGCAAAAGGCGCTGGAAGCCGACTGGCACCTGCATCTGCCGCTGACCGAGATGCTGGAAAAGGAACCCAACCTGAACGACGAAGAACTGCGCGAACGCGTGGTGGCCGCGGCGCGCGATGCGTACCAGGCCAAGGTCGACCAGGTGGGCGAGGAGTCGTGGTCGCAGTTCGAACGCTCGATCATGCTGCAGGCGATCGACACGCACTGGCGCGAGCACCTGTCTGCGCTGGATTACCTGCGTCAGGGCATCCATCTGCGCGGCTATGCGCAGAAGAACCCCAAGCAGGAATACAAGCGCGAAGCCTTTGAACTGTTCTCGGGCATGCTGGAACGCGTGCGCGACGACGTGGTGAAGGTGCTGATGACGGTGCGTGTGCAGTCGTCTGAACAGGTCGAGCAGGCCGAAGCCGAAGCGGCGCAGTCGCATGTGCAGAACGTGCAGTACCACCACTCCGACTACGACGAGGCGCTGGCATCCGATGCGCAGGAAACGGGCGCGCAGCCCGCGCGCAACGCGCTGCCCAAGGTTGGCCGCAACGATCCGTGCCCGTGCGGCAGCGGCAAGAAATACAAACAGTGCCACGGTAAGTTGGTCTGATAAAAGGGGTTAGCCTTCATGTTGCATTCCGTCGGCCGCACTGAATTCGACCACGCCGTCGTCATGGTGCGAGACCGGCTGGATGCGCTGGCGCCCCATTACGAACGGCAAGGGTTTCACCTCAGCGACAAGGCTGTGCACAACCTGGGGTCGTGCAACCGCCTGATCGTGCTGGAAGGCACGTACGTCGAACTGCTGGGTTGGCCGCCGGGCGCGCCGCCTGCGCGCAAGGAAATTGCCGATTCGCCGTTTGGCCTGGAAGCGCTGGTGTTCCGCACCTATGACGCCGAGGCCACCTACACGCGGCTGCGCGACGCCGGTTTCGCCGTCAATCCCGTGCAGGAACTGTCCCGTCCCGCCATGCTGGACGGCCAGGAGGTCCAGGCCCGTTTCCATACCGTGCGTTTTGCCGAGCAGCCCTTGCCCGGCATCCGCATGTATTTCTGCCGGCATCTGACGCCCGAGTGCGTCTGGTCGCCCGAGCTGATGGCGCATCCGAATGGCGCCCGCAGTCTGCAACGTATCGACGCGCGCGCGGCGGACGCCCGCGGCGTGGCGGAGCGCCTGGCGCTGGTGGCTGGGGTGACTGCCGAAGCCGCCAATGGCGGGTGGGACGTGCCGTTGGCGAACCTGCGTATTCACGTCCAGCAGGACGACACGGCGCAGACGCCTGTGTTGTCGACGCTGACCCTCGAGAATCGCGACGGCGCGCACTACACGCTGGACACCGGTCTGTAGACCATCGCCGTTTACAAGCCGCTCGACGAGCCCGCCATTTCAGGCGGGCTTTTTCATGGCAGAGAGTTTCCCGTCGATGTGAAATTCCGTCCGCCAAAAGGAATCAGTACCGTGCGGCCCCGACGCGATCAGGCGGGCGGGGCCGCCGCCATCCGCTTCGGGCAAACCCGGGTTGCCGTTCAAAGTGTATGCACTTTAGTATGCACTTCATCCCGACTGGAGATTTGCCACAGGCGATCCGGTATGACGCTTCCTCAACCTGCGACCCCATCCGCGACCCCAGCCGCAACCCCGGCTGCAACCCCGGCCCCCCCCCGCGCCGCCCGCACCTCTGCCGGGCAGGCCGAGCTGTATGGCGCCGTCAAAGCCATGGCAGTGCGTTTTGAATTCAAGCCGGGCGAACGCATCAATGAGGTCGAGCTGGCGCGCCGGCTCAATGTCAGCCGCACGCCGCTGCGCGAGGTGCTGAACCAGTTGATGGTCGAGGGGTTTCTGACGCGCTCGGTCAACCGCGGCTTCATTGCCCGCCTGCTGGACGCCAAGCAGATTCACAGCCTTTACGAATACCGCGCAGTGCTGGAAGCGGGCATCGTGCGCGCGGCCTGCGAGCGCGCCACCGACGAGGAACTTGCCAGCCTGCGCGCCTTTGTCGAACGTTCGCGCGACGAGCCCGACGACAGCGATGCGGCCCGGTTGCTGGAACTGGACGAAGCCTTTCACCTGGCGTTGGCGCGGTACTCCCGTAACGAAGAATTCGTGCGCGCGCTGGAAAGCGTCAATGCGCGCATTCATTTCGTGCGCTGGATCGACATGCAGCAAGGACGCCGCAGCCATACGCAAGGCGAACATCTGCGCATTGTCGATGCTTTGCAAAAGCGCGACATCGATGCCTTGCCCGGCCTCATCAGCGCGCATATCGGGCGCCGGCTGGACCAGATCACCGACGTCATACGCACCGGTTTTTCAACGATTTACATGCGGGACCAGGCCGAACCCGCCACGGTAGTGCCGGCCAACACCACAACAGCAGGGGAAAATTGATGAATAGAACGATCAAGCGGGCGCTGGCGGCGGTATGCACGCTGGCCGCCGCCGGGGGCGCATTTGTTGCCTCGCCGGCAATGGCCGAGGAACGGCCGCTGATACTCGTCGTGCCGTATCCGCCGGGCGGCAGCACCGACATTCTGGCGCGCATCCTGCAGCCGCGCCTGTCGCAGCAGATGGGCGGCCGCGCGGTGGTCGTCGAAAACCGTCCGGGCGCCGCCAGCCAGATCGCCACGGCATTCGTGGCGCGGGCCGAGCCGGACGGCAACACGCTGCTGGTCAGCTTCGACAACCACGGCATCAATCCGGCCGTGAAGCCCAAGCTGCCTTACGACACGTTCAAGGATTTTGTCGCCATTGGGCAGACAGTGCGCTTTCCGCTGGTGATCGGCGCGAATCCCAGCGTGCCTGGGGATAACCTGAAAGAGTTCCTGGAGGCGGCCGCCAAGCAGCCGCCCAACAAGTTCAACTACGCGTCCACGGGCGTGGGCTCGCTGAACCACCTGGCGCCGGAAGAGCTCAAGCGGCTGTCCAAGGTCGAACTGCTGCACGTGCCGTATGGCGGCGGCGGACCGGCCATTCAGGCCGTCGTTGGCGGGCAGGCCAACATGACGTGGCTGAGCTTTGCCGCGCTGCGTGGCCAGATCCAGGGCGGCAAGATCAAGCCGCTGGCCGTCGCCGGCGAAAAGCGCCTGCCCGAACTGCCGAACGTGCCGACCGTGGCCGAATCGGGCTTCCCGGGCTTCGTGGCCTATTCGTGGAGCGGCATGTTTGCCCCGAAGGGCACGCCGGAAGCCTCCGTCAAGAAGCTGACGGCCGATTTCCAGGCGGTGCTGGCCGATCCCGAGATCAAGAAGAAGATCACGGAAGCGGGCTTTGAAATCGTTGCGTCTGATGGTCCTGCGCTGGATGCGTACGTGAAGTCGGAGTACGACCGCTGGAGCGCCTTCATCAAGAGCAGCAATATCAATCTGGACAACTGAACGGCGTCGGGCCGGGGCGGCTGACTGCCGCCCCGGCCCGGCTCCCGAATTACGTGGAGATGACATGGAACACATGAACGGCGCCGAAGCGATGGTGCGGATGCTGCAACACAACGGCGTCAAACATATTTTCGGTCTGTGCGGCGACACCACCTTGCCGCTTTACGACGCGCTGTATCGTCTGGATCACGGCATGCAGCACATCCTGACGCGCGACGAGCGCAGCGCGGCCTACATGGCCGACGCCTATGCGCGCGTGACCGGCAAGGTCGGCGTGTGCGAAGGCCCGAGCGGCGGCGGCGCGACTTATCTGCTGCCTGGCCTGGTCGAAGCCAATGAATCGTCGATTCCCGTGCTGGGCATCACGTCGGACGTGGCCGTCGGCTCGCGCGGCAAGTATCCGCTGACTGAACTGGATCAGGAGGCGCTCTACCGCCCGCTGACCAAGTGGAACCGTACGATCGACCGCGCGGACCAGATTCCCGGCATGGTGCGCGCGGCCTTCCGCGCCATGACGACCGGCAAGCCCGGCTCGGCGCACCTGTGCTTTCCCTATGACGTGATGAAGCAGGAAGTGGATGCGTCCGACGTGTGGGCGCAGCCCGAGCACGGCAGCTTCCCCGCCATGCGCTTCGCGCCGGATCCCGCCGACGTGGCGCGCGCCGCGCAGCGCCTGGTGGCGGCG
>DMTA01000287.1 GCA_003454835.1 Achromobacter sp.
TCGCCCTGCCCTAGCAGCTATTGAAACATCAGGGTAAACCCTAACTTTTCAGTAACTGCCAAGCCCGAAACTATATCACAATTTTTGCAGATCTTGCAACTGGCTTCTGCCTAATTTGCGACGATCTTTGCAATAACCGCGGAGCGCTCATTTCTGATTGCTGTTGCGGCAGGTGATGCCGGGTTGCCCCGCTTCGCCTGTTGCACTTGCTTCGCTTCGCGTCTCAAAACTGTGTGAGCTGCGAAGGAGCGAGACTATAGCACAGAATTTTGCGCTGTCATGGCAGCGTCGCAAAATTGTTGTTGGCCTCTGCGGTTTCCTTGCCGATCCGCGCTGCTCCGGCGAGTGCGGCATGGCTTGCGAACGGTCTTCCCTATATATATAGATGGCGGCAGCCCCTGATGGCGGGACTAGTATGTACGTTTACTATTCGCCTCTACGCCGCATCTCATTGGAGACAGACCCGTTATGCCCCCTGCGATCGCCATGAGCGAAGACATCCTGATCAACGTCACCCCGTTCGAGACCCGCGTTGCGCTGGTGGAACAAGGTTCGGTCCAGGAACTGCACGTCGAACGAAGCATTCAGCGGGGCCACGTCGGCAACATTTATCTGGGGCGGGTGGTGCGCGTGCTGCCAGGTATGCAAAGCGCCTTTATCGACATCGGGCTGGAGCGCGCCGCTTTTATTCATATTGCGGACCTTCGTGAGAATCGCGCCGAGCGCAGCCAAGGGCTGACGCCGACGCCGATCGAGAAGCTGATTTTTGAGGGACAGACGCTGATGGTGCAGGTGGTCAAGGATCCGCTTGGCACCAAGGGCGCGCGGCTTTCCACGCAGATCAGCATGGCGGGGCGGATGCTGGTGTACCTGCCGCATGATCCACACATTGGAATTTCGCAGAAGATCGATTCGGAGTCGGAACGCATCCAGCTCCGGGAACGCCTGCAGGCGTTGATGCCGTCCGATGAAAAAGGCGGGTTCATCGTGCGCACACAGGCTGAGGGCGCCAACGACGCTGAGCTGACCGCCGACGTGGAGTATCTGCGCAAGCTGTGGACGAGTGTTCAGGCGTCGGCCCGCACGCAACCCGCCCCCGCGCTGCTGCACCAGGACCTGACGCTGGCGCAACGCGTGCTGCGTGACATGGTCGGCCCCGATACCGGATCGATTCTGGTGGATTCGCGGACGACGACTGCGGCGATGCTGGAATGGGCGCGTGTCTACACGCCGTCGGTGGTGGACCGCATCCAGCATTACAGCGGCGAACGGCCCTTGTTCGATACGGCGAATGTGGACGACGAGATTGCGCGCGCGCTGTCGCGTCGGGTCGACCTGAAGTCGGGCGGCTATCTGATCATCGACCAGACGGAAGCGTTGACGACGGTGGACGTCAACACGGGTGGATTTGTGGGCGGCCGCAATTTCGACGACACGATCTTCAAGACCAACCTTGAGGCGGCGCAGGCGATTGCGCGCCAACTGCGTCTGCGCAATCTGGGTGGCATCGTGATCCTGGACTTCATTGACATGGAGGAACAGGAACATCGCGACACGGTGCTGGCGGAGTTGAAGAAGGCGCTGTCGCGCGATCGGACCCGCATGACCGTCAATGGATTCACGCAACTGGGCCTGGTGGAAATGACGCGCAAGCGCACGCGCGATTCGCTGGCGCATCAGCTTTGCGAGCCCTGCCCCATGTGCGAGTCGCGCGGCAATGTGCGCACGCCGCGCACGGTCTGCTATGAAATCCTGCGAGAGATCCTGCGCGAGGCGAGGCAATTCAATCCGAAGGAGTTCCGCATTCTGGCTTCGCAGGAAGTGGTCGACCTCTTTCTGGAAGAGGAAAGCCAGCATCTGGCAATGCTGGGCGACTTCGTGGGCAAGCGGGTGTCGCTGGAAGTGGAAGCGGCTTACTCGCAGGAGAAGTACGACATCATCCTCGTTTGACGGCATCAGATGAATGCCTAGTCATCGGACTGAAGGAAGAGCCGCGCACGTCAGCGCGGCTTTTTTCTTTTATGCATGACAAGATCTTCGGGATGAAGCGGTAGAAATGCCAGGCAATTGGCGACGGCATTCAGGCTGGCGAGTCGGGCTACGAACCGCACTGCGAGCCATTCTTCAGCGCGATTTGGATTCACTGCGAGTGCGATTGACGATGACGCTTACCTGAATCGCCAACGCGCTTCAACTCGATATGTGTGGATTTTGTGACTTAAAGATTCGTTTGCAATGAATTCTGAAACCCATGGCGGCGACTAAGGGTTATCGCTAAGCTGCGGGCGCTTTGCCGGGTCGGTAACCGCCTCGGCGCTTTTCCCCTAGTCATTCGGAGGTCATTGCAATGAAGTCCCTATTCCGTCCGTTCCTGGTGCTGGTCGCGGCCCTGCCGCTCATGCTGGCCGCCTGCGGCGACAAGGAGCCCGAACAGCGCGCCGCGTTCACGCAGTTCCTGCAAACGCGCATCGTGGACAAGCCGGGTGTGCGCGTGCCGAAACTGACGGATGCGGAAAAGAAGTCGTTTGGCGATTACGCCGCCCAGTATGCCGTGATCACCGACTTCAACGCCGGCATGGACGCCTCGGTCAAGCCGCTGTCGGGCATCCTGCAGAAGGGCCAGGTGCGCTCGGTGAACGACATCGTGACGCGTCGCGAGGACCTGAAGACCGTGCGTGCCGGTCTGAACGACATGAATGCGGCGCTGAAGGAACACCGCGCCAAGGCCGACGCGGCTCGCGCTCAGCTCAAGCAGCCTGAAGACCTTAAGGTCGTGTACGACAAGGCATACGAGAAGACCATCACCCTGCCGGCCGATACGTTTGCCGATGTGCTGCCGCAGATCAACGCTACCTATGACGTCGCCCTGAAGGTCGCCGACTACGTCGAAGCGAACAAGTCGAAGATCGAGATCTCCGGCACCAGCGTGACGGTGACGGACACCGCCGCGCAGGCCGAGCTGAACAAGCTGCTGCAAGAGATGAACGCGCAGGCCAAGAATGTGCAACAGGCCCAGACGCGCCTGCAGGCCGTGGTGATGGGCCGCTAAGCGACGCTACGGCAATCGGCACCCCGCCTCGCCCCGCCGCCACCTCAAGGTGCGGCGGGGCTTTTTCATACAGCGGCGGCTTTCATCAGGTCGGGTGTGGCAGCCACGCGGTTGCGGCCGGATTTCTTCGCCTGGTACACCGCGGCGTCGGCGGCCTCCACAAGCGCCGCGGCACCGTCGTCGCATTGCGGGATGGCAGTGGCCACGCCGATGCTCACGGTGACGATGCCACCCTCATTGTCCTCATGCGCGACGGCCAGTTCCGTGACGGCGCGCCGGATGCTTTCGGCGATGACCAGCGCTTGCTCGCGGTCAGTCTCTGGCAGCAGCACCACGAATTCTTCGCCCCCGTAGCGCGCCGCCAGGTCGCGCGGCCGGCGTGCCTTGTTCCGGAATGTGTGGGCCAGCGTCCGGAGCAGCACGTCGCCTTCCTGGTGGCCATAGCGGTCGTTGTAGCGCTTGAAATGGTCGGCATCCAGGAACAGGAGCGACAGCGGCTTGCGATCGCGCCGCGTAGCCGCCCATTCCACTTGCAGCTTTTCATCGAACGTGCGCCGGTTGGCAATGCCGGTCAGCCCGTCCGTCTGGGCCTGACGCGCCAACTGCGCTTCGAATGCCTGCCGCCAGCGCATCTCGCGCCTGAAAAGGACGATCTGCGCCATCACCGAGGCAAAGAGCGCCAACGTGACGGGCACGATCAGCGCGGCGCGCCGAACCCACGGTTCAAGCAGATCATCGACTGCCAGCGCGACGTCGATCACCAGCGGCGTGCGTTCGATGGCGTCGAACGCATAGAGCCGATTGACGCCGTCATGCGACAACACGCCGACAAATGCCCCCTCGCGTCCGATCAGGTATTGCTGAAAGTCGAGCGGCACGTCGATGCCGCTGCCGGCGTCGGCGCTTGAGTAAGGATTGCGCAAGAGAACGGCGCCGTCGTTGCGAAAGACGGTGATGGCGTCATGCGGACCGATGGACACTTCGGCAAAGCGGTCGCGGAAGTACGCTGTGCGCAGGGAGCCGGCCACCACGCCGCCGAAACTGCCATCGGGGTTGGTAATGCGCCGGCTGATCGCGATGCTTTCATCGCCGCCGCGCAGGCGGCTGTTGTAGGAACGGCTGACGAAGAGCCCCTCGCTGCCGGCATCCCGGTGCGCCTGGAAATAGTCGCGATCTGCGAAGTTGAGCTTGGGCGGGGTCGAGGCGAGCGAGTCGTAGCGGATGTTGCCTTGAGCGTCGAGCACGACGATGGCGCCCAGATACGCTGCCGTGGCCGAGCGGTCGAAGAGGAACCGGTGCAAGGATTGCGGGTCGAGGTCGGCAATGCGGGGCTCTTGCAGGCGTTCGACCACGCCTTGCAACGACAGATCGTAGACGTGCAGCGTCCGGCCAATGTCTGCGGCGAGCACGCTGGCCAGGTTGCGGGCCGACACGTAGGCCGCTTCCCACGTGACGCGGCGGTCCATCCATAACAAGGCAATGGCCGCCGCACAGATACCGATGGCGACGATGCCGGCCAGCGCGTACAGCGTGCGGTGCACGATCCCGCGGGATTTCAATACGGCGCTCCTTCGCAACGGCGTTCGGGGTGGCCTAGTTCATCTGCAAGTTCTGCATGATGATGCCGGTGTCCGATGCCGGGCGCAAGGCATCGCCGCCCGGGGCTCGGAACCGTGGGCGGCGATCAGCGCAGGTGGCGGTATTGATGGCAGGATGGGCCGCAGGTGACTCGGCGCAAAGCTGGCGACGGGCGCGGCGCAAAACTGGCGACAGGCGCCGCGCAAACCTATCGACGGGCGCGGCGCGCCCGGGCCGGATTTCAGGAGACTGCGGCGGCGATGCGGAAGGGGAAGGCCTTGGCGCCGCGCGCCTTGTCGGTTTCGCGGTGGGCGTTGATGGCCCATGCGGGCCCCACCGCGCCGGCCTGCGCCATCAGCTGGCGGGTAAGAACGCCCGAGAATCCGCAGCGAAGCGTCATGGCCTGACGCCGGGCAAGCTCGATTCCGATGGCGTGCGACGTAGTCGAATTACGGTCCGTTTGCAGCATGGCAGCCCCCTGGCAAAAGCGCTTCCTGAGTGAAGCGTCGATGCGGATTAATCTACCCTAGCCGTTTGATTTTGCGCGTGAAATGATGCGTAAAGTAATGCAAAGAACCCGAAATGCGCGCCGAAAAACAACCGTCAGGCGGATGGACTGGTTGCCGCATCGCCAGTTTCGCGATCGGGCCGGTCGTTTATGCCATCCGGTTGACCAGTCATATTTCCGTAGAGCAGCGAGCGGCCGGCAAAGAGCCCGCCCGCCACCTCTAGGTCGAAGCGTTCGGTGTCACGTTGCCGGACGTCCTGGATGACCTCCTCGGCCTCGTCCGGCGGCACGCCGATGGCGCGCAGCGCCGCTTCGCCAAACACCAGCGCCGACTCCAGCGTTTCGCGGACCTGGAAATCCACACCCTCGCGAGCAAGCGCCAGCGAATGGATGCGGTCGTAGGCCCGAACCACCAAACGCACCAGCGGAAATTCCGATTTGATGAGCTGCACCATATGGGTGGCGGCGCGCGGGTCGTTGATGCAGACGAGGATGGCGCAGGCGTTTTCGGCGCCGGCGGAACGCAGCATGTCGGCGCGTGTACCGTCCCCGTAATAAACCTTGACTCCCCATTTCGCGGCGGCGCGTATGGCGTCGGTGTCGGTGTCCAGGATGGAGACCTTGACCCCGCGGGCAAGCATCGCCTGCGTCACGATCTGGCCGAATCGGCCAAAACCCACGATCAAGGCGCAGCCGTCGAGATCGCGCGCAACGTCGACGCCGTCCATGGAGGGCACGGGCTTGGGCAATAGCCAGCGCAACGCCAGAACGCAGAGCGGCGTGAGCGCCATGGAAATGATGACGACCGCGGTCAGCACCGCGCCGGTATGCGCATCGAAGATGCCTTTTTCAGCAGCCGCGCTGTAAAGCACGAAGGCGAATTCGCCGCCTTGCGCCAGCAACGCGCAGCGGGTGATCGCTTCGGTGTGCGTCGCGCGAAGCAGGCGCGCCACGACATACACGCCCACCGATTTGACCGCCATGAAGACGACGACGCCCGCCAGGATGAGCGGCCATTCGCGCGCCACGGCCAACAGGTCCAGCGACATGCCCACGCCCAGAAAGAAGAGGCCAAGGAGAATGCCGCGAAAGGGTTCGATCTCTGCCTCGAGCTGATGGCGGAACGTGGACTCGGACAGCAGGACGCCGGCCAGGAATGCGCCCATGGCCATGGAGAGACCGCCCAGTTCCATCAGCAGCGCCGCGCCCAGCACGACAAGCAGGGCGGCCGCAGTCATGACTTCGCGGGCGTGCGCCGCGGCCAGCAAACGGAACAGCGGATTGAGCAGCCACCGGCCTGCGGCCAACAGCGCCAGAATGCAGCCGACTGCGATGGCCGCCTGCAGCCAGGGATCGCCATCGCTGCCGCTGCCGGCGGGGGCCAGCAAGGCGGCCAGCGCCAGCAGCGGAACGATCGCCAGATCTTCAAGCAGCAGAATGGAGACGATGCGCTGGCCCTGCGCGCTGGTGGTCTCGTCGCGCTCGGCCAGGATCTGCATCACGATGGCCGTGGACGAGAGCACGAAGCCCATTGCAGCCATGAATGCCGCCGCGCCTGACAGCCCGGCCAGCAATCCCACGCCGGTGAGCAGCGCGCCGCAGACCAGGACCTGCGCGACGCCCAACCCGAAGATTTCGCCGCGCAACTTCCAGAGGCGCGACGGCTGCATTTCGAGGCCGATGATGAAAAGAAACATCACCACGCCGAGTTCCGCGACGTGCAGGATGGATTTGGGATCGGAGAAAAAACCGATGCCAAAAGGACCGATCGCCAGGCCGGCGGCCAGGTAGCCCAGCACCGAGCCCAGCCCGAGCCGCTTGAACAGGGGAACGGCAATCACCGCTGCGCCGAGCAGGACGACGACGTTGAGGACTTGATTGCCTTCGGAAGGCAGGGCCATGGAGCGCTCCTGGTGACATGGCGGGCCGAAGCGCCTGAGACGCCGCCCAGCCCGTTACGCGCGGGCTGGGGCCATTTTCCGGCAAACCGCGGGATTGGCAAACAGGAACTTCGGCAACGAAAAGCCGCCCCGAAGGGCGGCGGCTCGAGAACGGCGCGCGCGGCGGCTCAGTCTTCCCGGAATTGCATTTTGTAGAGCGAAGCGTACAGGCCGTCGGCTGCCAGGAGCTCCGCATGCGGGCCCTGTTCGACGATCCGGCCGGCGTCCAGCACGATGATTCGGTCGGCGTTCTGCACGGTGGACAGGCGGTGCGCGATCACCAGCGTGGTGCGGCCCTTCATCAGGCGTTCCAACGAGGCCTGCACCTGGCGTTCGGACTCGTTGTCCAGCGCCGAGGTGGCTTCGTCCAGGATCAGGATGGGCGCGTTCTTGATGAGCGCGCGCGCAATCGCCAGACGCTGGCGCTGGCCGCCGGACAAGCGGGCGGCATTTTCGCCCACCGGCGTGTTGATGCCTTGCGGCAGGCCTTCGACGAAATCGAGCAGGTTGGCGGCGGCCAGTGCATCGCGCACCTTTTGCTCGCTGGACTTGCCCAGCGCGCCGTAGCCGACGTTGGCGGCGATGGTGTCGTCGAACAGCACGACGTCCTGGCTGACCAGCGACAGGTGCGAGCGCAGGCTGCGAAGCGTCAGGTCGTCGATGGGCACGTCGTCCACGAAGATCTGGCCGCTGTCGGCCAGCACGAAGCGGGGCAGCATGTTGACCAACGTGGTCTTGCCGCTGCCGGAGCGGCCCACGAGGGCGACGGTCTGGCCGGGTTCGACCACGAAGGAAATGTTGTTGACGGTATCGCGGTCGGCATCGGGGAAGCGATGCGACACGTTGCGGAACTCGACCTTGCCCCGCACGGGCTCGGGCAGTTCCTTGGTGCCGGTGTCGTTTTCCGGCACCTGGTCGATCAGCGTGAACACGCTTTCGGCCGACACCAGCATCTTCTGCATGCGGGCGGCTACGTTGGTCAGGCGCTTGATGGGGTCGAAGATCTGGGCCAGCGCGGCCATGAACGAGGCGAAGCTGCCCACGGTGAGCGAACCGCTGTTGGCCTGGCTGAGCGCCACGGCGATGACCGCACCCACGGAGATCGAGATGCAGACCTGGGTCAGCGGGGTCAGTGCCGCGTCGGCGGTGGCCGTGCGCATGGCGAAGCGGCGCAGACGGCGGCTGACGAAATCGAAACGGCCGCGTTCGACTTCGTAGCCGTCGAACAGCTTGATGACGCGCTGGCCGTCGATGCCCTCGCCGACCACGCGGGTCAGCTCGGCATTCATATTGACGGTTTCGCGGTTGATGCGGCGCAGGCGCTTGATGAAGAAGCGCGAGATCATGACCGAAACCGGCAGCATGACCAGGATGATCAGCGTCAGCACCCACGACATATAGAGCAGGACGCAGATCAGGGCGATGACCACCAGGGTTTCGCGCACCAGCACCGTGATGACGTCGGTGGCGTAGCCGGTGACGTTGCCGGCGTCGATGGTGAAGCGGTTCAGAAGACGGCCGGTGTCGCCGCGCTTGAAGTCCGCGTCCGGCAGACCCAGCAGGCGCTCGAACATGTCGCGCCGCATGCCCAGCAGCACGTTGTTGGCCACCCAGGCAAGCAGATAGTCGCTGAAGAAGTTGCAGATGCCGCGCAGCAGAATCAGTCCGACGACCGCCAGCGGCAGCGCCCAGACGTAATACGGTTTGGCGCCAGAGAAGCCGCCGTCGAGCAGGGGCTTCATGATGACCGCCAGCACCGGCTGCGTGGCCGCGGCGCCCGCCATCAGCAGGACGGCCGCCAGCAAGCCCTTCCAATAGGAACCCACGCGGCTGTAGATCCGGGACCAGAGTTCGGATTTGACGGGTTGGGAACCCGCTGGCGCATTCCGTGCGGCAGAATTCAAAGGAATCACTCGCTTTAATACAATTGTGCCCAGGATTGTACCGGCTGCGCGCCCGCGCGCCGTCCCTGCCCCTTAGCCCTACCGCCCCCGCGCGCCCTTCCATGTCCGATATCAGTTGCCTGTATGTCCGCCTGCCCAATTGGGTGGGCGATGTCTGCATGAGCCTGCCCAGCCTGCGCGCCCTGGCCGCAAGCGGCCTCCCCCTGGTTCTCTGCGCCCGTCCCTGGGCCCGCGATCTGCTCGATGGCGTGGACAAGCTGGATTTCATCCCCATGCGAGGCAAGGTCGGCCCGGACCGAGCCGCAGTCAGCGCGCACCGGCGCGGGCTGGGCGCGCAGGGCCGTCGCGCCCGAGGCCTGCTGCTGCCGGATTCGTTGTCCAGCGCGCTGGTGTTTCGCCTGGCGGGCGTGCCGTCGGCG
>DMTA01000037.1 GCA_003454835.1 Achromobacter sp.
CGGGCGACTGCGGCAGCAGCACCGCGCGGGCCTCATCCAGGTTGCCAAGCGTGGCCGACAGCCCCCATGTGCGCGCGGCCGGCGACAATTTTCGTACCCGCGCCAGGCATAGTTGCAGCAGCACGCCGCGCTTGTTGCCCAGGAGTTCATGCCATTCGTCGACCACAATGCAGCGCAAGGCGCGAAACCGCATCGAGGCATCGGCGTAGGACAGCAGCAGCGCCAGCGATTCGGGCGTGATCACCAGGACGTGCGCCTTGCCCTGCCGCGCCAGCCGCTTGTCCCGCGCGCTGGCGTCGCCCGTGCGCAACGCTACCGTCCAATCAATGCCCAGTTCGGTCGCCGTCTGCGTCAAGGCACGCGTCGTGTCTGCGGCCAATGCCCGCAGCGGCGTGACCCACAGCACGCGCGGCCCCTCGCCCGTGGCCGCTTTCGCCGGCATGTCTTCTTGAAGCGCCTCGAGCAGCGGTCCGCCAAATGCCGCCAGCGTCTTGCCGCTACCTGTCGGCGTGTGCAACAGGCCGGACTCGCCGTCCAGATAGCGGCGCCACGTCTCGCGTTGAAAAGGCGCAGGCTTCCAGCCACGTGCCGCGAACCATGCGACCAGCGGCGCATCCCTGCCCCGGGCCGTGCCGCTCATCGCGCCAGCGCCTTCAACGTGTCGAGCTGATCGGCCTGATCCGCCGGCTTGTCATGCCGCCAGCGCAGGATGCGCGGAAAGCGCACGGCAATTCCGGACTTGTGCCGCTTGGACACGTTAACGCCTTCGAAGCCCAGCTCGAAGACCTGGACCGGCTCGACCGAGCGCACCGGACCGAAGCGCTCGCGCGTGTGCGCGCGCAACCAGCGGTCCAGTTCAAGGATCTCCTTGTCATCGAGGCCCGAGTAGGCCTTGGCAATGGGCACCAGCGCGTCGCCTTCCCACAGGCCGAAGGTGTAGTCGGTGTAGAGCGTGCTGCGGCGGCCGTGGCCGGACTGCGCGTACAACAGCACGGCGTCGATGGTCAGCGGTTCGATCTTCCACTTCCACCAGTCGCCGCGCCGCCGGCCGCTTTGGTACGGCGCGCTGCGGCGCTTGAGCATGAAGCCTTCGACGCCGCGCTCGCGCGACTCGCCGCGCAGCGTGTGGGCCTCGTCCCAGCTCGCCGGAGCGACGGCCGGCGACACCCGCAGCCGCGGGTCGGGATGGCGGCGCAGCAGCGCTTCCAATCGCTCGCGGCGCTCGGCCTGCGGCAGTTCACGCAAGTCGGCGCCTTCGAGTTCGAGGAGGTCATACGCCAGCAACTGGACGGGGGCGTCCGCCAACCACTTCGGGCCGGGCTTCAGGCGCTGGATGCGGGTCTGCAACGCCGAGAAAGGCATGGGGTCCGTGTTGCCGTCCTGCCAGGCCAGCAGTTCACCGTCGATGACGCAGTCCACGTCCAGCGCGGCAGCCGCCGCTTCCACTTCCGGAAAACGGCCGTCCAGACGCTCTTCACCCCGGGACCAGACGGAGACCTCACCGCGCCGCCGGATGAGTTGCGCGCGGATGCCGTCCCACTTCCATTCAAGCAGCCACTCGCCGATGGGCCCCAGGACGGCGGGATCGCCTTCGAGCGGCGACGCAAGAAAAAACGGATACGGCTGCTGACGGTCGCCGGGCAGTTCGTCGGCGCTGAGCAGATCGCGCAGAAACGCCGGGCTGGGCGACCACGCGCCCAACATGCGCTGCGCGATCCGGGCGATGGGGACGCCCGACATTTCGGCCAGCGCCTGCTGCACCATGCGCTGCGACACCCCGACGCGCAGCGCGCCGGTCAGCAGCTTGTTGAAGACCAGACGCTCCGCGTAGGGCAAGCCCAGCCACGCCGAGACGACGACCTCACGCCGTTCTGCGTCATCGCGATTCGCGACAGGCAAGAGGATCTCTTCGATCCAGTCAGCAAGGCCGCGATCCGGCGCGGCGGCCTCCGGATCCGGAACAAGCAATGCGAGGGTTTCGGCCAGATCGCCGACCTGGTCATAGCAGGCGTCCAGCAGCCACGGCGCGGTGTTGGATGCGTCGGCCGCCCACGCCCGCAATTCGCCAACACCCGCGATCTTCTTGCGTGTGCTGGTGATCTTTCCACCCGCCAGCAGATACAGTGCCCAGACCGCGTCGCGCGGCGGGGCATCGCGGAAGTACGCCACCAGCGCCGCGCGCTTGTCCAAGGTGGCGGTACTGCGGTCAAGCTCCTGATACAACGCCGCGAATCGCTTCATGCCTGCGTCCGTTCCCCTGTCGATCTTGAAAGGCGTTCGATGCCCGCCTCAGTAGTCTTCGCCATACTGCGTCACCAGCGTCTCCGCCGCGACAAGCGACTCGTTCAGCGTGCGCACCAACGCGTCGGTGTCGCCGTGCGTGGCGATGACACGCTTGGCGCCGGTGTCGCGAATGGTGCGCAGCAGGTCCGGCCAATCGGCATGGTCCGACACGACAAAGCCGCGGTCCATATTGCGGCGCCGGCGGTTGCCCCGCAGCCGCATCCAGCCGGACGCAAAGCCATGCTGCGCCTTGCGGAAACGTCTCAGCCACGCGCTACCAGCCGCCGACGGCGGCGCCAGAATCAGCTCTCCAGCAAATCCCGTTCCCGCAGCCGCAGAAGCGCCGTCCGCGTCAATGACCAGGCGCGTATCGGCGAGCGGCACGCCGGCCTTGCGATACACGTCCACGCCGGCGGCAATCGCGCCATGCAGATAGACAGGCCGATCCGCGAACGGGATCAATTCGGCCAGCACGCGCTGCGCCTTGCCCAAGGCGTAGCAGTAGAGAATGGCGGCCTCGCCGCGCGCGGCGCAGTGGTCCCGCCATTGCACGATGTCGCGCGCCACGTCCGAGGCGCTGGGCCAGCGGTAGATGGGCAGGCCGAAGGTGGCCTCGGTGATGAACGTGTCGCATGGAACGACTTCGAACAGGCTGCACGTCGGATCGGGCTGACGCTTGTAGTCGCCGGACACGACCCAGACTTCGCCGTCGACTTCGATGCGCACCTGTGCGGATCCCAGCACGTGGCCGGCTGGATGCAGCGACACGCGCGCATTGCCCAGCGTGAAGACTTCGCCGTACGCATGAACCCGGTAGTCCTGGTCGCCCAGCCGCCATTGCAGGATGGGCAAGCCTTCGGCGCTGGTGTGATAACGCCCCATGCCTGAACGCGCGTGATCGCCGTGGCCATGCGTCAGGACGGCGACCTCGACCGGCCGCCAGGGATCGATATGAAAGCCGCCGGCTGGGCAATACAGGCCTTCCGGACGCAATTGCACGATGTCGCGCATGGCACCTCCCGATCGGCGCGGCGTGAAGGTTTCGCCGCCGCATGTTCCTGGTTATACCTCGCGGCGACGCAGGAAAAGCGCGCTACAGGCGCGCCGCTAACATCCGATGAGAAATTAAAAGTTCAGTTGCAGACGGGGGGCAACGTAAGCCGGTAGTGTTCAACGGTGGCTTAAAGGAGAGAATATGCGTACAAATCACATCCTCGCGATTATTGTCGTGGTCGTCGTCGCTTCGGTCGCCCTGTCGATCGTCCCCTGGTAGTTCGTGGCGAGGCCGGACATGACACGGAATCTTCATGCCCACTGCCTTGCCGCTTTCCTTGCTGGACCAGACGCTGCGCGCCATCCCGCGCCGCTATCGGGTGGGACCGCTGCCCAAGGTCCGCAGCGGGCATGAAGGTTCCGATCCGGCGACGGCGCTTGCCATCGTCATCGAACAAGCCCGCGTTGCGCTGAGTGCAGACGCGACGCCGCCACCCGCCTGTGAACGCCTGTTTGTCGACGCGCTTTCGCGATTGATTCGGGATGCGCTGCGCGAACGAGGCGGGGATTCCGCTTTTCAGGCCATGGTGCTGCGGCATCAATCCCCGCTGGTGCGCGAACACGCGTCGTTGTCGGCGCACGCGCAGGCGGACCGGCGCGCGGTGCGTACCGCGGTCGATGCGTTTGCGCATCCTGGCAAGCGCCGTGGGTTGCCGGCCGGGCCGGTGGTGGACGCGCTCGCTTCGTTGCATGCGGCGGCGACGGCGGAGGACTGGGCCGCGTTGAGCGAAAACGCACAGGCTTTGCTTGCTGCGCCAGCTTCAATCGTTGCGGCGGAACCGACGATTGCCGGCCCGCTGGATCGGCTGCTGAACGATCCCGCGTTGGCGCGTCTTCGGCGGATGGACGCGTTGGCGGCAGATCCGCTGGTGCAGCGCTATCAAGCGCTTTGGCAACGGCAAGGCCCCCGCCCCGGCACGCCGCAGGCTG
>DMTA01000460.1 GCA_003454835.1 Achromobacter sp.
CGGCGCCGCACCAGCGCGCCGCGCGCGGCATGGCCTATGTGCCCCAGGGCCGCGACATCTTCGCGCGGCTGACCGTGGAAGAAAACATCCTGATGGGCATGGCGACCAAGCCCGCGGCCCGCGCCCGCCGCATCAAGGAGGAAGTCTTTGAACTGTTCCCGGTGCTGAAAAGCATGCTGTCGCGGCGCGGCGGCGACCTGTCGGGCGGGCAGCAACAGCAGCTGGCCATCGCGCGGGCGCTGGTGGCCGAGCCCAAGCTCATCATTCTGGACGAGCCCACCGAAGGCATCCAGCCGTCCATCATCAAGGACATCGCTCGGGTTATTCACATGCTGCGCCAGCGCGGCGACATTGCGATCCTGCTGTGTGAACAGTATTTCGATTTCGCGCGCGAGCTGGCGGACCAGTTTGTCGTGTTGTCGCGCGGCGAAGTGGTGGCAAGCGGCGGGCGCGATGCGATCGACAGCGAGGACGTGCGGCGGCATCTGTCGGTGTGATGCGTGCGGGGCCGGGGCGCAGCGCCTCGAATGCACTATGCTCCGGGTATTGCATTGCGCGAAACCCGAACCAGGAGCTCTCATGTCCGACGTCACCATCTATCACAACCCCAAGTGCGGCACCTCGCGCAACACACTGGGCCTTATCCGCAACGCCGGCATCGAGCCGAAGGTCGTGTTGTACGTCGAAACGCCGCCCTCGCGCGACACGCTCAAGGCGCTGTTCAAGCAGGCTGGCGTCACCGTGCGCGACGCGCTCCGTGAAAAGGGCACGCCCTATGCGGAACTGGGCCTGGACGACACGTCGCTGTCGGACGACGCGCTGCTGGACGCGATCGAACAGCATCCGATCCTCTTGAACCGACCCTTTGTGTCGACACCGCTGGGCGCGAAGCTGTGCCGGCCGAGTGAACTGGTGCTGGACATTCTTCCGTCGCCGCAGAAGGGTGCCTTCTCGAAGGAAGACGGCGAGCCGCTTATCGACGCACAGGGCAATCGCATCCGGAAATAGACGCGGGCGCGCTCGCGCTACCGCAGCCTCCCGTTCTGGCTGCAGTGTGTTACGGCTCATCGATCGGGCCAGCTTTGGCCCGCCCGGGCCAGAGCTGGCCCGATATTTATTTTTTTGTTTTCAATTGCTTAAAAAAATCCGGGCCACAGTTGGCCCGAAAAACCATTGAAAAAAACACTTTTCGCCGTTTCGAGCGATTCGAGAGCGGCGGGCCTCTCGGCAAGACATCACTAAGCGGTTGATAAGAAAGCACAAGTTGCTACGTGCGACCATGCTGGCACGGAGTTTGCCTCAGGCCAAAGTTGCTCTGGAGCCTGCCATGCCAACCCAATCCAATCTGCGCTTCACATTTGCTGTCGGCGACGAATCCTTCGAAGTCGTTCAATTCACGCTGCAGGAGGGGCTATCCGAGACCTTCCTGCTTGAAGTGGACCTGGCCAGCGCCAACGCCGCCATCGAATTCGGCACGATGCTGGATCGGGCCGCGTTGCTGACGATCTGGCACGGATCCACGCCCGTGCGCTACGTGCACGGCGCCGTCTCGTCCTTCGTACAGGGCGACACGGGCTTTCGCCGTACGCGCTACTCGGCCATCGTCGAGCCGCGTCTGGCGCGCCTAAAGCTCAGTTCCGATTGGCGCATCTTTCAGTCGGTCACTGTTCCGCAAATCGCCGAGGCGGTGCTTAAGACGCATGGACTTACCCAGGACTACGAGCTGCGCAGCACCACCGAGCACCAGTCGCGCGAATACTGCGTGCAGGCCGGCGACACCGACTATCACTTTGTCGAACGCATCATGCGCGAGGAGGGCTTCTTCTATTCCTTCCGTCATGGCGCCGAGGGGCATCAACTTGTCCACAGCGACCGGCTTTTCATTCACGGCCGCGTCGGCGACGAGCCGGTGCAATACAACCCCACGCCCGGCGGCGACCAGCCGCAGCCCGCGCTGCGCCGCTTCACGTACACCGAAAACGTACGCACCGCGCGACAGACCCAGCGCGACTACACCTTTCACCATCCGCGATACACCCATCAGCACAGCCGCGACGGACGCCACCTGGATCATCAGGGCCGCTATTACGAGCGTTACGACTATCCCGCCCGCGCCAAGTTCGACGAGGCCGGCAAGCCCTTCGCGGAGAACCGCTTGCGCGGGCATCGCCGCGATGCGTGCATTGCTTTCGTTGAAGGCGATGACCCGCGGCTGCAACCGGGCATTTCATTCACGCTGGCCGGTCATCCGCGCGAGGACATGAACCGCGGCTGGCGCCCGGTTCGCATCGTTCATCGCGGCACGCAACACACCAGTCAGGCCGAGGAAAGCGCCGACGCCGCATTGGGCACGCATTACCACTACGAGGCCGAACTGGTCCCGGACGACGCCGAGTGGCGCGCGGAACCGCTGCCCAGACCACGCATCGACGGCCCGCAAAACGCCGTCGTGGTCGGCCCGCCCAACGAAGAGATCTATACCGATGAATATGGACGCGTGAAAGTCCAGTTCCCGTGGGACCGTCTCGGCAAGGAGGACGAACACAGCTCCTGCTGGCTCCGCGTCTCACAGAACATCGCCGGCGCGACGTGGGGCCACATGGCCATCCCACGCATCGGCCAAGAGGTCATCGTCTCGTACTTCGACGGCGATCCTGACCAGCCTGTAATTACCGGCCGCGCGTACAACCGCCTGCAATTGCCGCCCTACGAACTGCCGCGCCACAAGACGCGGATGACGATCAAAAGCAAGACCCACAAGGGCGAGGGGTTCAACGAACTGCGCTTCGAGGACGAGAAGGACCAGGAAGAAATCTACGTCCACGCGCAGAAGGACCAGAACATCCACATCAATCATGACGAAACCACGTTCGTCGGCCATGACCGCAGCGAGCAGGTCGAACACGACGAAACCATCACCATCGGCCACGACCGCAAGGAGACCGTGGGGAACGATGAGCAGGTGAACATCGGCCACGACCGGCGGCACGATATCGGACGGGATGACTTCCTGAAGGTGGGGCGTAACCACACCATCTACACCGCCAAGGACAGCACCGAAGAGGTGGGCAATATCCGCCGCGACAAGACCGCGGCGAATCATTGGGTAAGCATCGGCGGGCACCACGAACAAACTATTGAGGGGCACGCCGAACTACAGGCGGGTCAGGCGATTCGCCAACGCTCCCGCGTCGTCCAGTTGCAGGCGGGCGAGGTCTTTCGTCTGCGCGGCCCGGGCGGAACCATCACCTTGGAGGACGGCGGCATTACGCTCGATGGCGTCGCCGTCGTCCTAAAAGGTTCCATATCGCAGCAAGGCGGCGGCAAAGGCAACTCGCTCTCGATCGCCGGCACCCCGGACGAAGCACCGCCCGCTGAAGAAAGCTGGCTGTGGCAATTCACGCGTTGATTTTGCAGGAGCACGTCATAGATGTCGGACACGTTGAAACCCACTTCTCGAATGGGCTACCCGTTCAAGGCAAAGGACGGCAAGCCGTTTGCGGACGCGCAGCCGGTATATGAAGGGTTGGCGCTCGCCCGGGGCGGCCACTTCCCCCTGGGCAGCAACGGCCATTTCCATGGCGGGATCCACTTCGACCGGGCAACCGCCAACGTCTTTGCTATCGACGAAGGCGTGCAATGCCTGGCGGACGGAGAAATCGTCGCCTACCGGCTGGACAAAAAATACCCGGACGCAACGCCCGCGGGCGACGCAAGCGCAGTCGAATCCCCAAAAGACAAGGCTGCCTTAC
>DMTA01000458.1 GCA_003454835.1 Achromobacter sp.
GGCGGCGGGAAGCTCCCAGTCAACGGCGCAGCCGGCGGGCAGCCCGGCGCGTCCACCAACCTGAATGGCACGGACGGCAGGAGCACGTGGTTCGAACGGACCGGCGCCGGAGGCGGGGGCGGCGGTGCACCCGGCGGCTTGGGAGGCAGAGGCGGTGGCGCCGAAGGCGGACCCGATGGGTCAGGCGCTGGTGGCACGTCATTGGGCGGCTATGGCATACACGTCGTGGGCGCCGACACCGTCATCACGAACGCCGGCCGCATTGTCCCGGGCACGGGGTCGGCGCAATCGGTGGCGATCCTGTATGCCGACACGGCCCACAATTCGGTGCTGCGCTTGCAAGGCGGCAGCGATATCCGAGGCACGGTGGACGCCACCCGATCCACCAACAACACGCTCGTGCTCGATGGCGAGGCGGGCGTCGACCCCATCACGGGCGCGTCAATGGCCTTCGACGTCTCGAAGCTGGGCGCCGCGGGGGGCGTTGGCGCCACCAACGACGTCTACCAGGGCTTCTCCGCTTTCGAGAAAACCTCCGAAGGCACCTGGCAGTTGGCCAATGCGCCCACGCAGACACGCACGCCCTGGCGCATCAAGGGCGGAACCTTGGCCATCGCCAGCGGCGACAGTCTTGGCAGCACGCTCGATGCCGTGACGCTGGACGGAGGAACGCTGCAACTCCAGGACAATGCGGCCCTCCACCATGATGTGGTCGTCAACAGCACGGGCGCGATCGGCGTCGGCGACGGACAGCAGTCGGTGCTGCACGGGGTGCTGACCGGAGACGGCAGCCAGTTTGCCAAGACGGGCGGCGGATCCCTGGTCATCGCAGAAGACGGCAACTTCCACGGCGCCACGCAGATTGACGCCGGCACGTTGCAACTCGGCGTGGGCGGCACCAGCGGCGCCATCGGAAGCGGCGCCTTCATCAACCACGGCACGCTCGTGTTCAATCGTGCGGATGACATTGTGATCGGCAACGCGATCGCGGGCATGGGGGACGTGATGCAAGCGGGCCCGGGCCTGACCACGCTGACGGGTCCGCTGACTTACACCGGCAAGACATATCTGAACGGGGGAGCGCTGGTTATTGACGGCACGACGCTGGGCTCGATTTCAAGCGTGGCTGGCGTCATCGCACAGGGCCCGCAAGAATCCCTGACCTTGCGCAATGCGGAGTTGAACGGCTGGATGCATGTGCCGGGCACGTTGAACATGGATGCCTCCAGCCGCTGGAACATGATGACCGGCCCGGGCAATCCCGCATACGCGACCACCACTCACGGGACCGAAATCAGCTTCGCTGGCGACATCAACCTTGCCGGCCGCATCAACTTCATGCCGCCCGGCACGGCCAGTGGCCCATCCGGCGGCAGCGTGCTGGTCGCCAACAACCTGAACGGCCAGGACGGTATCGTCCAGCTGCATGTGCAGCCGACGGAAAGCGGTATCACCGATCTCATTCGGCTTAACGGCGGCGCCGTCGGAACGACGCATCTGGTTCTGCAAATGAGTGAATCCTCCGCGGGGGACGCGCTGACGGGCGACGGCGTGATGGTGGTCCAGGCAAATGGCCCGACCGACAACGCGTTCGTGCAACGGGAGGAAACGCCGGGGGGGAACCGCAGAGGGGCTTTCCTCTACCGGTTGGATCATGGTTCAAGGGTGGTCAATGGTGTTCAGACTTCTCCGAACAATTGGTATGTGCGCAGCGAGTTGCGGCCCGAGGTTTCGCTGTATTCCCAGCTGGGCAATCAAGCCGCGCGTCATGGGGAACTGACGGTCGGCACCTTGAACGAACGGATGGGGTCGACTGAGAGCCTGGCCCGCAAGGTTTACCCTTTCGTGTGGGGCCGCATCCTGGCGGACACCGCGCGCAATCAGGGCGATCGCGCCGGGCTGGCCGCGCAAGACGTCGCGACGCGCTCCAGGCTGGCGGGCGTGCAGCTTGGAACTGACGTCTATGTGAACTTTCAAGGGTTGTCGCGGCGCAGTGCGGGGGTCTTTGCGTCTGCCAGCACCATGAAGGCCGACGTCGACCATTATCTGGACCTCAGCAATGAAACCGTCGACGCGGGGCGTAGCGAGCAGTCGGCATATAGTCTGGGCGGCTACTACACGCTGCTGGATGGAAAGGGCAGCTATCTGGATCTGGTCACGCAGGTCAGCCGCTACGACGTCAAGGCGAACTCGGCTGCGGCCGCAGGTCAGTTGACCACCACGGGGTGGGGCGGCTTGATCTCCGCGGAGGCCGGAAAATCATTCGCCATCGGCGACGAAGCCAGCAACCTCCGGCTTGAGCCTCAGGCGCAGGTGATCTATCAGCGGATCAAGTTCTCGGGCAGCCAGGACGACGCAAGCGCGGTGGAGTTTCCCGGCGTGAACAGCCTGACGGGCCGACTGGGCCTGCGCCTGTCCAAGACATGGGACGGCGATTCCGCCAAGGCCAGTACGGCTTGGGCGACGGTCAACCTTTTGACCACCGCAGGCCACTCGTCAAGCCGCTATGCGACGGCCACGCAGGGCGACATCACCTTCAAAAACAAACTTGCGGGTCCGAGAGCGGGGCTGACGCTGGGATACGACAGCCTGCTCGGCGGAAATACTTTCCTGAATGTTCAAGCCGGCACCGAGCAGAGTATCGGCAGCCGCAAGTCCAGCAACTACAACCTCAACGCCGGGATAAAAATCATTTTCTAATGATGGCGGATCAACGTACGCGTTACTTACTTGACGACGTAGTTCTTCGCCTCGGCCTCGCCTGCCCACTTGCGCAGGGCGCTGATGAATTCCGGGCATACATTGCCATCGACGCTGGTGTCGGTGATGACACTGTCCTGCATGCGCATCAGCACCTTGCACTCATACACACGCGTGCGGTTGGCGTAGTGGCCGGTGCTGCTGTTCTGGAACACAGGCGTGGCCGCCGTGGTGTTGGTGGCGGGGATCATGCCCACGACCTGCTGGCTGGTGCTGTCGACAACCCACTCGGTGTAGGGGGCGGACTGGTAGTCTGACCATTCCAGTTCCATCGTGTTGCCGACCGGCCGGATCTTGGACGGCTCGCCCAGCGCCGCAATCGCGTCGTCGATGGACCGGCCTTCCATGTTTTTGGCTACGTTCACGCTGGGCGAAAACGACAGGCCCGATTTGAAGACCTGACTCAGCGAGGGCATCGTGGAACTACCGCCGGTGGGCATCGGCGCGCAGCCGGCCAGGCCCAGCGTGAGGAGCAGGCCGGTCAACAGAAGAAACTTCCCGCAGTTTTGGTTGGAATGCTGTGTCGGCTTCATGGTGTTGTTGTCCTGGCTCCCTGGTGGCAGTCCCTCGGCAGGCGAGGACACGGCGCCGATTGTTTCTGTTCGTGACGGGGCGGCGGATAAAAGGCGCTCGCCTGGCGTGATCTGCGCGGCCAAGGCAAGGACAGCCAGTGCCACAAAGTGCGACATTTTTACCGAAAAAAGGGGCCGGGGTCCGCAAGCCGAGGTGTGAAATTTGTTACCTAATATGCCGGCAGAACGATCCCATAGAGGGACGGACCCCGCGAACGCTGCGCTAAGATCGTCCCCGCCCAATCCACTGGACTTCACGACGATCATGTCCGCTCGCTTTCAATTCCTGATCCGCGCCGCATTTGCCGCCCTGGCCTTGGTGGCGGGGCTGATCTCTCCCACGGCGCACGCCGCCGAAAAGCTCTACGGCGGCATCGCCACGGACGGCAAGCATTCCCGGATTTTCTGGGTATTGCCCGAAACCGACGGCAAGGCGGCCGAAGCCGCCGCGCTGGCCGAGTGCCGCAAGGCCGGTGGAAAGGAGTGCAAGGTGTTGAGCTGGTTCTCCGACAGCTGCATGGTGTACGCGCGCAATTCCGTTCAGGATCTGTTCCCGGGCAACAGCGTGTCGCCCGAGATGGCCGCCAAGAAGGCGATCCGGCGCTGCACGGCCGGCAGCCCCGATGGCAAATGCCGTCTGACCACCATGCCGCTGTGCGTGGGTCCGGGTTATAGCGCCGCCGACATGCAGGCCCCCGTGAAGGCCACGCCCGCCGATCTGGAACGCCTGTCGGCCAAGCTGAACCAGCGCGAATACTGGGGCGCCATTGCCGAAAACGAAGAAGGCGGACTTCTTTATGCCGACGGTTATCCCAACGAGAACGATGCGCTGTCCAAGCTGCTGGATTGGGAAGACTGCAAGGGCTGCCGCAAGGTGCTGACGTACACCGACAGCTGCGTGGGTCTGGCGTGGCCCAAGGGCGCCAAGGGGCGCGGCACCAACTTCACTGCGCTCAATCCCGATCCGAAGACGGCCCGCGATGAGTCGCGCGCCGCGTGCACCGCCAAGACCGGCAGCCCGGCCTGCGTGGCGATGGTGCGTTGCTCGGGCCGCCCGTATATCGACGGCTATGCCGGCGAGGGCGAAAAGCCGAACTGATGTTGGCGCAGCACAATGCCGCATTCAAAACAAACGGGCCTGCGGGCCCGTTTGTTTTGTTGAAGGCGCCGCGCGGCGCGGACCGCCAAAGCGCGCAAGCCATCGGCGCACATATGCAAATAAGCCGGCGTCTTTAAGGCTTCTGGCAATGTCCAAGCAATTACAACCTCTTTGTCTGGTTGTACTTGCGCGGCCTAGAATCAGCCCTGGTCCATAGCAGGCGGCAGGGCATGTCATCGCGACTTTCGATCGAATCGGTACAGCTTTCATTCTTGTCGCAACGGCACCAGGCTGTGCGCGATTTCTACCGGCGGATCATCGGGTTGGAAGAAGTGCAGGGCGACGGCGACCGGCTGCGCTTCGCGCTTGGCGACGCCACGTTGTCGTTGTCTCCGGTGGATGAAGTGAGCCGGGCGGTCAAGCCCGACTACCTGGCCATCAAGGCCACCGCCTACGACGACATCCTGTCGCGCCTGCAGCTGGCGGGCCATCATCCGGTGTGCTAGTTGCCCGATGTGCTGCCGCGCGTCATGTACGTGAAGGATCCCTCCGGCAATCAACTGGCCATCCTGGGCTGAGGCGCGCGATGAACTTCCAGCAATTGCGATCGGTGCGCGAAGCCGTGCGCCGCGACTTAAACCTGACCGACGTCTCTGAAAGCCTGCACACCTCCCAGCCCGGCGTCAGCCGGCAGATCCGCGAACTGGAAGAAGAGGTGGGCGTCGACATCTTCGTGCGTTCCGGCAAGCGCCTGATTGGCCTCACGCCGCCGGGTGAGCTGATCCTGCCGCTGGTGGAACAGATTCTTCAGGCCGCCGACAACATCCGTTATGCAGGCGCGGAATACGCCGACAGCCGGACAGGCGTGCTGTCGATCGCGGCCACGCATTCGCAGGCGCGCTATGCCTTGCCGCCCGTCATCAAGGAATTCCGCCAGCGCTATCCCGAGGTGGTGCTGCATCTGCACCAGGGGTCGCCGCGGCACGTCTCGGAGATGCTGCTGGAAGGCGAGGCCGACATCGGCGTGGCGACAGAAGCTGTGGCGGATTATCCGGGCCTGGTGAACCTGCCGTGCTACCGGTGGAGTCATAGCGTCATCGTGCCGCGAGGCCATCCGCTGGCGAGCCAGCACGACGGCGTCACGCTGTCGCAGTTGTCGCGCTATCCCATCATCACGTATGGGCGGGGCTACACGGGCCGCGCGCATGTCGACGAAGCCTTTGCACGCGCCGGCATCACGCCCGACATCGTCATGACCGCGATGGATGCGGATGTGATCAAGACGTACGTGGAACTGGAACTGGGCGTGGGCATCGTGGCGGCGGTGGCCTGGGACGCCGAGCGCGACAGCCGGCTGTGCGCCATCGATGCGCGGCATCTTTTCGAGATCAACCTGACGCGTCTGGCGATCCGGCGCGGCGCATGGCTGCGCGGCTATGCCTTTCATTTCGTGGAGATGTTCGTGCCCACGCTGACGCGGGAAGTGGTCGAGCGCGAGCTGAAGGGCGAGGGCTGACGCCTCGGTCATCGGGGCGAAAGGGACGAAAAAAAAGGAAGGCACTGCCTTCCTTTTTCATTCGGGGCGCGGTATCAGCCCTTGATGAACGCCAGCAGGTCGGCATTGATCACGTCAGCATGCGTCGTCAGCATGCCGTGCGGGAAGCCCGGGTACACCTTCAGCGTGCCGTTCTTTAGCAGCTTGACCGACAGGCGCGATGCGTCGTCGATCGGCACGATCTGGTCGTCGTCGCCGTGCATCACCAGCGTGGGCACGCTGATGGCCTTCAGGTCTTCGGTCTGGTCGGTCTCGGAGAAGGCCTTGATGCCTTCGTAGTGCGCCTTGGCGCCGCCGATCATGCCCTGGCGCCACCAGTTGTTGATCACGCCCTGCGAGACCTTGGCGCCGTCGCGGTTGAAGCCGTAGAACGGGCCCGAGGCCACGTCCAGGAAGAACTGCGCGCGGTTGTCGGCCAGCGCCTTGCGGAAGCCATCGAACACTTCGATGGGCGTGCCGCCGGGATTGGATTCGGTCTTGACCATCAGCGGCGGGACGGCGCTGACCAGCACGGCCTTGGCGACGCGGCCCTGCGGCTCGCCATGGCGGGCGACGTAGCGGGCGACTTCGCCGCCGCCCGTCGAGTGGCCGATGTGCACGGCGTTGCGCAAATCCAGATGTTGAACCACGGCGGCGGCATCCGCGGCGTAGTGGTCCATGTCGTGGCCGTCGCTGACCTGGGTCGAACGGCCGTGGCCGCGGCGGTCGTGCGCAATGACGCGATAGCCCTGGGCGAGGAAGAACAGCATCTGTGCATCCCAGTCATCGCTGGACAGCGGCCAGCCATGGTGGAACATGATGGGCTGGGCCGTCTTGGGGCCCCAGTCCTTGTAGAAAATTTCAACGCCGTCGGGGGTGGTGATCGTGCTCATGTCGTGTTCTCCGGGGGTTAGTTGGACCGCAGGGATAGACTAGGGCCTTATGCGTCGCCGGGACATCCTACGCTGGGCTTGGCGCGTCATACAAAGGTATAAGCGGGATTTCGCAGCGGATGTGTCCAATCCGCCACCACCCGGTTTTACGCGGTCTGCGCGCCTTGCAGCGCGTCGGCCACGCATCGCGCCATGGCTTCGCCGTCCACCGGCTTGTCCAGGTAGGCACAGGCGCCCAGGGCCAGCAGCCGCTGCCGCGCCGCCTCGGTGGGGAACGCCGTCATGAAGATCAGGGGAAAGCGGCGTCCCGCCGCGATCAGCTCGGCCTGCAGTTGATCGCCCGTCATGGGCGACATCTGCACATCGGTGATCATGCAGTCCGGGTCGCCGCCCCGCGGGTCGTTCAGGAACTCGGGCCCCGAGCCGTAGGCCCGCACCTCGTACCCGAGCGAGCGGAGCAGGCTGCACAGCGCGATCCTGACCCCATCGTCGTCGTCGATCACCGCGATAGTGGGAGTGTGATTCATGTAAGAACATCCTTCGGGCCTGTCGGATCACGATACGCATCCGATGCCCGGCAGGTTCCTTTATGAACCTTTGCGCCAGCCTCGAAAATCATACGGAGGTTTGTCCCATGCTCGGGTCAGGGCGCGGAAATGCCCAGCGCCTCGGCGTGGCGGACCAGATCGGCTAGCGATCTGACCCCCATCTTGCGCATGACGTGGCCGCGGTGGATCTTGACGGTGATCTCGCTCAGGCCGATCAGGCCCGCCACCTGTTTGTTCATCAGACCCGACACCACATGCGCCATGACCTCGCGTTCGCGCGGGGTCAGGGTCTCGTAGCGGGCGCGCAGGCCGTCCATGGCCGCATCGCGGGAACGGCGCTGCGTGTCGCGTTCGATGGCGGCAGAAACAGCGTCCAGCATGTCCTGTTCGCGGAAGGGCTTGGACAGGAAGTCGACCGCGCCCGCCTTCATGGCGCGCACGGTCATGGGGATGTCGCCGTGTCCGGTGATGAACACGATCGGCAGGTCGATGCCTTGGCGGACCAGCTGATCCTGAAAGTCCAGGCCGCTGATGCCCGGCAGCCGCACGTCCAGCACGATGCAGCCGGGCGCGTCGGGGATCTGCGTCTGCAGCAGTTCGGCGGGCGACGCGCACAGGGTGGTGCGCAGGCCGATCGAGCGGAACAGGCTGTCGAGCGAGGCGCGCACGCTGGCCTCGTCGTCGACGACGATGACCTGGGATTGCGGGGCGGCGGGAGCGGCGCCGGCGCCGGGGGCGGGGCGGTGGTTGATGTGG
>DMTA01000369.1 GCA_003454835.1 Achromobacter sp.
ACACGACGCTCTTCCGATCTGCTGGCCGCCGGCCTGGACGGCGCCGCCTTCGGGCCCGGCCAGTGCTACTTCAGCGTCCGGCTGGTCGAAATGCGCCTGTGCGACGCGGGCAACTATCTCAGCCAGTTCCTGCCGCTCTGCACATTCTTTCTGCGCTACGGCGCGGACGGCACGCGGCGCGAGATTCCGTACATCGTCGGCTACGACCTCATCCAACAGGCGCTGGGCGCGGCTGCGCCGGATGCCGGGGCGCGCCGTGTGGCGTTTCGCGACGTCTATGTCGCGCGCAACGTTCCGTACGCCAGCGACGGGCTGGAGATGTATGCAGCGCTGTGCCGGTTTGCCGACAGCAGCCTGTCGCGCGGCATCCTGGATTTCGTGTCCACCGCGGTCACGATGCTGGGCGGCCCGGTAGGCGGCGCCATCGTCAAGACGGGCGAAAGCCTGCTCACGCCGCTGGCCAAGCTGTTCGGCACCGACGGCGTCAGCGTGCGCTTCGGCGTCTACGATGGCGACGCGCTGCGGCGCAGCGGCTACCGCGTGCTGGCGGGCGCGGACTCGCAGGACAAGCTGTCGGGGCTGCAACTCGTCGATGGCGTGCTGCACCGCCAGAACGCGGCCGGCAAGCCGGAGCCGGTGAACGACGTGGATTATCTGGTGCTGGCCTTCGAGCAGCGCGCGACGCTGGGCGCGGACATGTTTGCCGCGGCCACCACGCTGCCGTTCCATCATTTATGGAAGGACGTGTCCAAGGGCCTGATCGGCAACGACGCCACCGCCGCCAGCGCCGCGTATCAGTCCCTGTTGATCGCGGTGGCGGAGTCGCCGTTGCTCATTGACGCGGACCGTTTCGCGCTGCTGACCGCCTATGCCGCGCAGCGCGGCGCGTGGGAGGCCGCCAGCGAGCGGTCTGGCCTGCGTACCCGCAGCGGTGGCAAAAGCCTGGCCACCGCGATGACCGACCGCGTCAACGCGCGGGGCAAGGCCGATCCGGTGGGGGAGTTGCTGAAGGCGGCCAAGAAACACATCACACCGCCGCCCGTCCCGGCAGATGGGACGGGGCCTGCGCCCACGGTGCTGGACGACGACGCCGTCGCGCAGACGGTGTCGAACCTGACGAAAACGCTCGGCGAAAAAGGTGGCGCGCCCGCGCCCGGCGCCCTGTCGCGAGCGTCCCGGGAGCTGCTGTCCATCATGCTGAGCGACCCGGCGTAGCGCGCTTCCCGGACTAACGCAGCTCCAGCGTCGCCCCGATCACCCGCATCGTCGGCATCAACTGACGCCACGCGTCCTTGGGCATCGTGGCGGGGCGCGTGAGTTGCGCGGCCGCCGGGTTGTCCAGCAGGTTGCCCTTGCACGCGAACACGATGCTGTTCGTCATGTCGTCGTCGACCACCTCGAACATCGACGAGCCGAACGCGTCGCGCACGCGGTCCAGGTATTCGTGGTGCATGGGGTGATTGACGTGGAAGTTGATCACCAGGATGCCGTCGTCGCGCAGGGCGCGATAACAGTCGGCGTAGAAGGCGGTGGAACACAGGGCGTCCGGAATGCCGCCGGCCACGAAGCCGTCCAGCAGGATCACGTCGGCGGCGTCCGCCAGCCCGGCAAGGTGTTGCGCCGCGTCGGCCTGGACGACCTGAAAACGCTCGCCGTCCGGCGGCACCATGAACGCGTCGCGCAACGCGATGACGGCGGGATCGATTTCCACCACCGTGATGCGCGCCCCCGTCAGATAACGGTGGCAGAACTTGGGCAGCGATCCGCCACCCAGGCCCACCATCAGGATGTCGGCCGGCGCCGGCTTGAACAGCACGAAGCCCATCATCATGCGCGTGTATTCGATTTCGAGCGCGTCGGGGTTCAGCAGCGACATGCTGCTCTGGATCTCCTGCTGCGTGAAATGCAGGGTGCGCCGGGTGCCGGCGTTCTGGATGAAGGGCCGGTGCGGGGCCGCCGGTTCGTCGGAAACGGGCGAATCGGCGGGAACGGGAACGTCGGACATGGGCGCAGGGTGCAAAGCGAAAGATTCGCAGAAGATACCACTGCCGCGCCCCCGCAGCCCGCGCCGCGGGATCGACGTGTCAGACAAGCCTGTGCTTCGAAACGTGCCGCCGCGTCAGACCAGCATCACCGGACAAGGCGAGTGCGCCAGGATCCGCCCGCTGACCGAGCCGCGGATGGCGTTGATCAGCGGGCTGTGATGATGCGAGCCGATCACGATCGCCCCCGCGTCGATCTGCTTCGCATACGCGATGATCTTCTCCGGCGTGAAGCCGACGAACTCGTGGCATTCGTGGCCGACGTTGGCGGCGCTCAGGATACCGACCACCGATTGCATCGCCTTGCCGCTTTCCTCGTGGTGCCAGGCGGCGATGTCCTCCTTGTCGATGAAGGACTTCACGTCACCACCCACGTCGGGCTCGCAGTGCACCACGTGCACGACGAAATCGCGGTTCAGCAGGGGACTTTCCACCAGAAATCGGGCCGCCGCATCGCTGTGCAGCGACCCGTCGGTGGCGAGAATGATCGTGTTCATGGCAGACCTCCGGTTCAAGACTTCCTGGCTTCGCGGCGCGCGGGCTTGTGCGCGCCCCGTCCGGGCATTACCCAGCTTGCGCCCACCGACGCCAGCAGGATCACGCCCACCACCCCAAGCGACCAGTGCACCGGCACGTGGACCCATTGTTCAGCAAGCATTTTGCCGCCGATGATGACCAGCACCGACGCCAGGCCGTACTTGAGATAGTGAAACCGCGCCACCATGTCCGCCAGCAGGAAATACATCGCCCGCAGGCCCATGATGGCGAAAATATTGGATGTGAAGACGATGAACGGGTCGGTCGTCACCGCAAAGATGGCGGGAATGCTGTCCACGGCAAACACCACGTCCGTCGCCTCGATCACGATCAGCACCACGAACATCGGCGTCGCGTAGCGCAACCCGTCGATGCGCACGAAGAACGACTGCCCGTGATAATCCTTGGTGATCCGCATGGTGGACCGCAGAAAGCGCACCAGCGGATTGCGTGCGATATCCGGCTGGCGGCCCGCGGTGAACAGCATCTTCAGCCCGGTGAAGATCAGGAAGGCGCCCAGCACATAGAACAGCCACACGAACTGGGACAGCAGCCACACGCCGGCCAGGATCATGCTGATCCGCATGACAATTGCGCCCAGCACGCCATACAGCAGCACGCGGCGCTGCAATTCGAGCGGCACGGCGAAGTACGTGAAGATCAGCGAGAAGACGAACATGTTGTCCACGGACAGGGACAGCTCGATGAGGTAGCCGGTGTAGAACTCCAGCGCCTTCTGATGCGCGACCGCCCGGCCCAGCGTGGCGTCCAGATACCACCACATCAGGACGCCGAACAGCGTGGCAAGTGTCATCCACGCGGCTACCCAGCACAGCGCCTCGCGCGAGGACACGCGGTGCGCGCGGCGACCGCCGAACGCGTACAGATCCACCGCCAGCACGAGCAGCACGAATCCCACGAACCCCGCCCACATCGGCAGCGTGGCAAAGGTTTCGACCCGGTTCATGAGAGGCGCCTCCTTCCATCGCGCCGCATGCGCCGCACAATGGACAAACAGGTACTGCAATCGCACGAAGCCAGTCTAGTGCGGGGCGATTCCTCCAACAATCCGCATTATGATGACCCGATAGTCAGATTTTTTGGATTGATCAGCCATGGTCACTCTCAACTACAAGCATCTGCGCTATTTCTGGACGGTCGCCAAGGCGGGCAGCATTGCCCGCGCGGCGCAACAGCTCCAGCGCACGCCGCAATCGATCAGCGGCCAGATCCAGGAACTCGAATCCACGCTCGGCACGGAGCTGTTCCGGCGCGCGGGCCGCGGCCTGGAACTGACTGATGTTGGCCGCCACGCGCTGCTGTATGCGGACCGCATCTTCACGATGGGCGACGAACTGCTGGATGACCTGCGCGAGCGTCCCGCGCGGCGCGCGCTGGAGTTCAAGGTGGGGGTGGCCGAGGGCATGCCGAAGGCCATGGTGTACCGGATGATCGAACCGGCATTGCAGCTGGACCAGGACGTGCGGTTGATCTGCCGCGAAGGGCGGCTGCCGTTTCTGCTGGCCGATCTGGCGGTGCATCGCTTCGACATGGTAATTGCGGATCGGCCGATGCCGAACAATCTGAACGTGCGGGGGTTCAGCCATCTGTTGGGGGAATGCGGGCTGACGTTCTTTGGATCGCCGTCGTTGCTGGACAGCCTGGCGGGGACGTTTCCGGCGCTGCTGGACCAGGCGCCGTTCCTGCTGCCGGGCGAAGACGCGGCGATCCGGCCGCGGCTTTTGCAATGGTTTGACGAGCATGACATCCGGCCGCGCATCGTGGGTGAGTTCGACGACAGCGCGTTGATGAATTCATTCGGGCAGACGGGAACAGGCGTGCTCGTCGCGCCCACGGCGACGGCGGCGTATCTGTGCAAGCAGTACCGGGTGCGGGCCATCGGCCACGCGGCGGCCGTGAAGGAACAGTTCTACGCGATCACGACGGACCAGCGGCTGGAGCATCCGGCGGTGGTGGCGTTGAGCCGTGCGGCGCGGGAGGATATTTTTGGGGCGGTGAAGCAGCGGTAGTGCAGGACGGGTCAGGGGCAACGGCACGCACGGGCTGGCGCGCCGCTGCGGCCGCCGGCTACAGGAACGACTTCGCGTGCTTGAGGACCTGATCGCACGCCTTGCGGGTCAGTTCCTCTTTCAGCCCGCCGCCGCTGAAGTCGACCGATTTGCCGTCGCTGCCGTTGAGCATGCCTTGCAGGCCGGCAAGATATCCGGAGTCCGATTTGGCCTTCTGGGTCGAGCCGCCGCCGACCTTGCCCATGAGCTTGTCTTTCAGGGCCTGGGCATCGCCGCCGGCGAGGTAGTTGTTCTTCATGCAGAACTCCAGCACGCCGGCGGCGTTGCCGGCCGATGCGGGGGTGAGCGAGGACAGGGACAGGTTGTTGCCGAGGCCTTGGAGGATGCCGCCTTGGGTTGAACCGCTTTGGGTTGCACTGCCTTGGGTTGCGCTGCTTTTGCCCGCGCCCTCCATCTGTCCCTTTACGGCATCGAGCCACTGCGCGCTGGCGGCGCCTGCGTAGCACTGCGCCGCGATGAGGGCGGCGGCGCCGGCGAGGTGGCGGAAAGGGATCTTCATGACTTGCTCCTGGTGCGGTGGTGAGTGCGGCCATCGTAGCGGCGCGTTGGAGCGGATCGGCGCGTGGGCTGGGGATGTAATGCGACAAATGATTTGCGTGTGGTGGCCGTGCTCCGTGGCACCGTAGCAATTGCATTCGTAACGTCACGGCTTTGATACTGGTGGGACGGGGGAGGTTGTTGAACGTCGGACAGGCTGGCGTCTGGGGCGCGTGGGCGCGTGAGCTGTGGCCGTTTGGGGGCTTCGTGGGTTATGCCGCGGCTTCGTAGGTCGCACGACGCCGCAGTCACCGGGGAGGCGATCGCCCACGATTGCGGTCCGGAGCCTTCGCTCCGGACTGCCCCGTCGTCATCGTCGTTGTCGCCTCCGGCGACTGCCTTCCGATTCCCTCGGG
>DMTA01000367.1 GCA_003454835.1 Achromobacter sp.
CCGCTCGCAGCTGGCGGCGATGGCGACGGGCGCCCCGCTGCAAGCCGTGCCGCCCCCCGTTCTGGAGGCCACCTGGAACAACTACCAACCCGGCACGCGCCGCCCGTACGGCGTCATGGAGTGGCCCGCGCTGCTGCGCAAGCTGGATCGCATCGACCCGGGCTTCCGCGACTGAGGCCCCGCTCGACATCCCACTGAACCCCCGCTTTACCAGCGCCGGCCGGCGTGGCGGCACGGCGCGATATTCCACACGACAACGACCACGCGAGGAGACATCATGAAATCTGCCCAAGCCCTGCTGGCTTGCGCGGCGCTGGCGAGCGCCTGTATCGCGCCCGCCGCCAGCGCCGCCGGCTATCCCGACAAGCCGGTCAAAGTCATCGTGGCGTTCTCGCCCGGCGGCACCACCGACACGCTCACGCGCAGCGTCACGAACACGCTGACGCAGAAACTTGGTCAGCCCTTCGTCGTGGAGAACAAACCCGGCGCGGGCGGCAACATCGGCACCGAATACGTGGTGCGCGCCGCGCCCGACGGCCACACGCTGATCGTGAACTCGGTCGGCCCCATCGCCGTCAATCCCACGCTGAACAAGCTGAACTACGACCCGCTGACCGACCTGATCCCGATGGTGCAGATTGCCACCGTGCCCAACGTGCTGGTCGTGCCGCCCTCCTCGCCCGCCAAGGACATCCAGGGCTTCCTAAAGTTCGTCAAAGGCGCGCGCGAGCTCAACTACAGTTCGACCGGCGTGGGCACGTCATCGCACCTGTCCAGCTACATGCTGATGGACGAGCTGAAGGTCAACGCCACGCACGTGCCCTACAAGGGCGCGGACGCCGTCAACGATCTGCTGGCCGGCCGCATCGACTTCATGTTCGCCACCATTCCGTCGGTGATCGGCCACATCCGGTCGGGCAAGCTGCGGGCGCTGGCGGTCAGCACATTACAGCGGTCCGCCACCCTGCCCGAACTGCCGACCATCGCCGAGTCGGGGTATCCGGGCTTTGACGCCGGCTCGTGGTTTGGATTCTTTGCGCCGAAAGGCACGCCGCAACAGGTGGTGGATCTGGTCAACCGCGAAGTCAACGCCTCGTTGCCCGCACTGAACGAGCAGATGATTCGCGAAGGCGCCGAGCCGGTCGGCGGCACGCCAGCGCAATTTGCGACCTTCATCAAGAGCGAGCACGACAAGTGGGCCGTGCTGGTACGCAAATTCGACCCGCAGGCGCATTGATGCGTGGCTAATGGGCCGATCCCATCCCAGGCGCGACGACGGCGGCCGTGAACTGATCCGAGGCGCGGCACGCCAGTTCCGCCACCAGCCGGATCGCGTCCGAGCCGCCGCTTTCCAGATAGCTCACCACCAATAGCTGCGGCGGCGCAGGCAGATCGGTGCGGATGACCTGGATCTCGCCGCGCGCGACGTACTCGTAGAGGGGCGGCAACGGCACGAGCGCACGGCCGAAGCCGCTGCGCACCAGCCGCGCCAGCGCAGAGATCGAACTGACGAAATGCACCTTGCCCTGCGGCATGCCGACCTCGCGGTACATGGCCTTCAGCGCCTCGTGCGGCTGCGATCCGGGGCTCATGGTCAGCACCGGCTCGCCGAGCAGGTCGTGCGCCGTCATCGTATCCTCGCCGCCCGCCTGCCCGCCCCAGCCCATCTCCATCGGCAGGCAGGGAATGCTGATGATGCCCGTGTCGTTCAGCACGTCCGTCTGGAACGCAACATCAAGCGTGCCTTCGCGCAACCCGCGATGCAGGGCGCGCACCGTCTCGGACGTCAGCTGGACCTCGATGCCGGGATACGTGGACCGCAGGTTCGTCAGAAAACCGATCAGCCACGTATGCACCACGGTCTCAATGGCGCCGATTCGCACCAGCCCGGCGACCGCGTCGCCGCGCTTGCCCAGCGACAGGATCTGCTGGCGGATCTCGAGCAGACGCTCGGCGTAATCCAGCAGACGCGAGCCGACTGCCGTGAGCTTCAGTTCCTTGGCGTCGCGTTCGAACAGGCGCGCGCCGATGTCCTCTTCCAGCGATGCGATGCGGTTGGCCACGGCCGCCTGCGTGATGTGCAGGCGATCGCTCGCGGCGCGAAAACTTCCCAGCCGCGCGGACCACAGAAAGGCTTCGACAAAACGCGTGTTCATGCGCCGATGCTACTGCCAACGCAGACGGTGCGGGCGCGTCGTTGCCGACGTGATAACGCGTTATGTCCCCTTATGTGGTGCACCTTGCACCAACTTGGTTCACAACCAGCACCAGCCTGAGGCGGCGTGACCGCGCGTCACGGAGGAAACCTTCCCGCGCAAAACCTGGCACAGGTATTGCTTGATTACTGGTATGCAAGCTTGTCTACAAGCGCCCCCAATCAAGCAGCCCAGGAGCCTTACATGATCCATCGCAATGCACCCTACGCCTTCAACGCCACCCGCCGCCGCCTGATCCAGGGCGCCGCCATGGGCGCGGCGGCGCTCGCCGCTCCGGCGCTGGTGCGCGCGCAATCGGGTCCGGTCATCCGCATCGGCTTCTGGCCCGTGGCCGCCGGCCTGCCGTTCTACGCCGCCATCGAGAAGGGCTATTTCAAGGAAGCCGGCCTGAACGTCGAAGCGCTGAAGTTCGCGGGCGCGCAGCAGGTCATGGAAGCCATGCTCGCGGGCCGCGCCGATGGCAGCGCCAACGGCACGGGCTCGGCCAACCTGGCCATCGGCGAGATCGCCTCGCCCGGCCTGTTCAAGATTTTTGCGTCGAACCCCAGCAACGCCAAGAACGTGCTGGATGAGTTCATCGTCGCGAAAGACAGTCCCATCAAATCCATCGCAGACCTCAAGGGGAAAAAGGTCGGTTCTGGTCCCGGCATCCAGAATTCCACGCTGGCCAAAGCAGTCCTGGAGCGCGCCGGCGCAACGGGGGCAACCGTGGTCGAGTTGGCGATCAGCCAGCACGTCGCCGCGGTTGCCGCCGGCCAGTTGGACGCGTGCTACACGCTGGAACCCACGGGCACGGTGGGCCGCCTGAACGGCACGACCCGCGTTCTGGAAACCGGCGTCATCGCCAAGTACGTTCTGGGCGATCCGATGGCGCCGTGGTTCGGCGGCTCGGCCTCGCTGACCACCGCCTTCCTGAAGAAGCATCCCGAGGAAAGCAAGAAATTCATCGCCGCCTATGCGCGCGGCATCGAACTCATCCGCACCAAGCCCGAACAGGCGCGCCCCTTCCTGAAGGGCTACACCGCCATCGAAGGCCCGATGACCGAGGAAGTGCCGCTTGCGGCCTACACGCTGCACAACGAATTCACGCCCAGCGACGTGCAGTACTTCCAGAAGTTCTTCGACCTGTTCACCGACAAGGGCGTCTTTGCGCAGAAGGTCGACGTCTCGACCATGCTTTACAAGGGTTGATCCATGACCGCGACTACGGCTACGGGCGCCGCGCCCGCCACCTCATCGGCCTCTGCCGCCGCCCCGGCCAAGGCGCAGCCGGCCATGTCCAAGCCGCCGCGCAAGTTCGACACCTCGCGCCTGCTGCCGCTGATCGGTCCGCTCGCACTCTTTGTAGTGTGGGACCTGGTTGTCCGCCTGCAGCTTGTCAGTCCGGTGCTGCTGCCCACGCCCAGCGCCACCATCGTGGCCCTGGTCAAGGGCATGGCAGGCGGCCCGCTGCTGGCCGATTTTCTGTCGTCGTTGAACCGCACCGTGCAGGCCTTCCTGATGGCCGGCGTGATCGGCGTGCCGCTCGGCGTGCTGCTCGGCAGCAATGAAAAGGCCTACCGCAGCGTCGAGTTCCTGGTGGACTTCTTCCGTTCCACGCCGTCCTCCGCGCTGATCCCGCTGTTCCTGATGATCTTCGGCGTGACCGACATGAACAAGATCGCCATCGCCGCCTTCGCGGCCGTGCTGGTGATCCTGTTCAACAGCGCGTACGGCGTCATCAACGCCCGCAAGCAGCGCGTGATGGCGGCGCGCGTGATGGGCGCGTCACGCTGGCAGATCTTCAAGGACGTGCTGATCTGGGAAAGCCTGCAGCCGACGTTTGTCGGCCTGCGCAGCGGCGTGTCGATGGCGCTGGTCATCGTGATCGTGGCCGAGATGTTCATCGGTTCGGACAGCGGCCTGGGCAATCGCATCATCAATGCGCAGCAGGTGCTTAACGTGCGCGAAATGTACGCCGCGATCCTGGCGGCCGGCGCGCTGGGCTACGTGCTCAACATTCTCTTTCTCGTGCTGGAAAAGCGCGTGGTTCACTGGAGCGGCCGATAAATGTCCACCGTCATCAACCCCGTCATCGCCCCCGCGCCGGCCGCCGCGCCGTTCCAGCCCGGCCCGCTGGGCACACACATCACCATCCGCGGCCTGACCAAGTATTTCGCCGGCTGGCCGCTCTATGAAGACTTCAACCTCGACATCCCCAAGGGCAAGATCGTCTCGGTCTTCGGCCCCAACGGCTGCGGCAAGTCCACGCTGATNNCTGTCGGGCGGGCAGCAGCAGACCGCGTCCATCATGCGCGCGCTGGCTCCCGGACCCGAGGTGCTGTTTCTGGACGAGCCGTTTTCCGCGCTGGACTTCGAGATGACGCTGTTCATCCGCGAGAAGCTGCAGGAAGTCTTCCTGCAGACCGGCACGACCATGCTGCTGGTCTCGCATGATCTGGAGGAAGCGGTGTACCTGGCGGATCAGGTGCTATTGCTGACCAAGCGCCCCACACGCGTCGCGGAGATCCTGGACTACACGGACGCGCGCCCTCGCACAGTCGAGACGCTGTCCGAGCCCAGCTTCATCCAGATGAAGAAACTGAGCCTGGAGATTTTCCAGCGCGAAGTGCGCAAGTAACCCCAAGCCATCACCGGGAGCATTCGCCATGACACAGGAAACCATCGACCAATACGTGCGCAGCGCGCTGGCGCTGTCGGGATATGCCTTGCGCGAGTCCGCCGCCGAGCAGGTCGTGCAGCAGTTCTCGCGCATCCACGACATCGCGTCCGCCTTCGCCGACGAGCCGCTGCCCGTGGAACTGGAATCCGCTTCGGTGTTCCGTCCGTGACCGGCCCCGCTCACGACATCGCCCGCCAGATCCGCAGCGGCGAACGCAGCGCCGCCGCAGTGCTGGACGCCACGCTTGCCCGCGTGCGCGAGCGCGATCCCAGCTACAACTGCTTCACGGCCGTCACCGAAAGCCGCGCGCGGCA
>DMTA01000203.1 GCA_003454835.1 Achromobacter sp.
ATCAGCTTCGTGCCGGCCGCTGCCGAGGGCGCCTTGCGGGCAGGGGTTTCGGTTTGACGTGAGACAGGTGTCTCAGTATGATTCTTTCGTCTCATTTCTGGGTTCTACGGGCCTTTGGCCTCACATATCGAGGCGCGCACGCAGTGTAGCCGCCCGCGGAGGAGTCATGACGCATATCAAGCAGCGGGTCTTTGTCGCCGCGACCTACGACACCAAGGGCCAAGAGGCCGAATACGTGGCGGATCTGCTCCGGCGCGAGGGGTGGGACGTGGTGTCGGTGGATGTCTCGACCTCGGGGGCGCCCAGCGCCGCGCAGGTCTCGGCGCAAGAGGTCGCGCGCAGCCACCCGGAAGGCGCTGCGGCGGTCTTCACGGGCGACCGGGGCACGGCGATTGCGGCCATGCCCCTGGCGTTCGAGCGCTACGCCGCCGGCAACGCGGAAATCGGCGCGCTGCTGGGTCTGGGTGGCTCGGGCGGCACGGCGCTCATCACGCCGGCGATGCGCGCGCTGCCCATCGGCACGCCCAAGGTGATGGTGTCCACGATGGCGTCGGGCAATGTCGCGCCGTATGTGGGGCCGTCGGATATCGCGATGATGTATTCCGTGACCGACGTCGCGGGCCTGAACCGCATCTCGCGCCGCGTCCTGGCCAATGCGGCCGGGGCCATTGGCGGCGCGTTCCGTCAGGCGTCGGCCACGGCGGTTGACGATGGCCGGCCGGCGGTGGGCATCACCATGTTCGGCGTCACCACCGCCTGCGTGCAGCAGGTCACGCCGCTTCTCGAATCTCAATTCGACTGCCTCGTGTTCCATGCCACCGGCACCGGCGGGCAGTCGATGGAAAAGCTGCTGGACAGCCGCCTGCTTGCCGGCGTGCTGGACCTGACCACCACTGAAGTTTGCGATCTGCTGTTCGGCGGCGTGCTGGCCTGCACTGATGACCGCTTCGGCGCGGTGGCGCGCACGGGCGCGCCGTATGTCGGGTCGTGCGGCGCGCTGGACATGGTGAACTTCGGCGCGATGGACACCGTACCCGAACGCTATCGCGGCCGCCGCTTCTATCCCCACAACCCGCAGGTCACGCTGATGCGCACGACCGCCGAGGAAAACACGCGGCAGGGCGAGTGGATTGCCGATCGGCTGAACCGTTGCGACGGCCCGGTGTGCTTCCTGATCCCCGAAGGCGGGGTGTCTGCGCTGGATGCGCCGGGCCAGGCGTTCTGGGATCCCGAGGCCGACGCGGCGCTGTTTGCTGCGCTGGAGGCCAACGTGGTGCAGACGGCAGACCGTCGCCTGATCCGCGTGCCTTGCCACATCAACGATCCGCTGTTCGCCAGGACGGCGGTGGACCACTTTCTTGAAATTGCCGCACATTGAAGGATTGCCGCCATGCCGCGTTTTGACCGTAACGAACTGCTGGACAAGTTTCGCGCCATGGTGCGCGCGCGCACGCCCATCGTGGGTGGCGGCGCGGGCACCGGGCTGTCTGCCAAGTGCGAGGAAGCGGGCGGCATCGACCTCATCGTGATCTACAACTCGGGCCGCTACCGCATGGCCGGCCGCGGCTCGCTCGCGGGTCTGCTGGCCTACGGCAACGCGAATGAGATCGTCGTGGACATGGGCCGCGAAGTGCTGCCGGTCGTCAAGAAGACGCCGGTGCTGGCCGGCGTGAACGGCACCGACCCATTCTGCGATTTCGACGTGTTCCTGGACGACCTGAAGCGCCAGGGCTTTGCCGGCGTGCAGAACTTTCCCACCGTCGGCCTCATCGACGGCAACTTCCGCGCGAATCTGGAAGAGACCGGCATGGGCTATGCGTTGGAGGTCGACATGATCCGCCTGGCGCACAAGAAAGGCATGCTGACGACGCCGTACGTCTTCAACGAGGACGACGCCGCAGCCATGGCGCGGGCGGGGGCGGACATCATCGTGGCGCACATGGGGCTGACCACGGGCGGGTCCATCGGCGCCGAAACCGCGCTGACGCTGGACGATTGCGTCGGCGCTATCGACCGTATTGCCGAGGCCGCACTGTCGGTGCGCCCGGATATCATCGTGCTGTGCCACGGCGGCCCGATCGCCACGCCCGAGGACGCGGCCCACGTGCTGCGCGCGTGCAAGCATTGCCACGGGTTTTATGGCGCCAGCTCGATGGAGCGCCTGCCCACCGAAAAGGCCTTGACGGCCGCCACGCGCGAATTCAAAAATCTGACTTTCTGATCCGCATCGCTGCAGTCTTTCCCCTGATTCGACGCGCATTGCGTTTAACGGAGCCCGTATGCCGCATACCGTACATATCACCGCTGTCGTCCACGCGCCGCTGGAAAAGGTCTGGCCGCTGTTCCGCGATTTCAACGGCCTGGGCGGCTGGCATCCGGGCGTCGCAGAGAGCCGGTTGGAAGAGGGCGGCCGCCATGACGCGGTGGGCTCGGTGCGGCATCTGACGCTTAATCCCTCCGGCTTTGTGCGGGAGCAGTTGCTTATGCTGGACGACCCCAACACGGCGCTGCGATATTCGATCATCGAGACCGATCTGCCGATGCGTGATTATGTGGCGGGCGTGTCGCTGCACCCGATTACCGAGGGTGGTGGGACGCTGGTGCAGTGGTGGGCCGATTTCCGCGTCGAGGGCGCGGCGTTGAGCGATGTTGCCGCGGCGGTTGGGCAGAACGTGTTTGCGGCGGGATTGGCGGCGTTGGATGAGAAGCTGCGGGCGGGTGTTTGATACCTTGGCTGGACGGTGTCTGACGCCTGATGGCATTGGCGGCGCCGATCAGCTCGGCGGTGCCGCCCGCACACCTAATGCTTCTGTCGCGCAGCGGCCAAGCGGCGGCAGCCTGCTGGTAGTTGGGCCGTGCGCAGGTAGTCGTGGATTGACGCGATCAGCGCCTGTGCAGCCGGGCTCAGCGGATATTCCTTGTTGCGGATGATGCATAGCGTGCGCACCACGGTGGGCCGCGCCAGCAGCGCGTAGGCCAGCCCCGGTTCCATCACGCGTTGCGCGGCCAGCGCCGGCAGCAGCGCCACGCCCATTCCCGCCTTGACCAGCGCTGCTTGCGACGTGGTGCTGGACGCCTCATAGAACGGCGCCGCCGCCTCGATCGGCAAATCGGCGCGGGCGCGCAGCAGCGCCATGATGCCCGTTTCATCCACCACGCCCACCAGCTTGCGGCCGGACAGGTCCGACCAGCGCATCGCGCCGTCGCGTCCCGGGCGCAGGGAAGCGTCGTCCTGCCGGTAGAGCACGCCGAAGCGGTCTTCCAGCAAGGCGTCGAATTGCAGGCCCGGGGCATCGGCCCACCGGCTGGTCAGGCCGAAATCGACCTCGCGCGCGGCCACCTTGCGCTGGATGCGGCCAGAGTTGTCGTCGCTAAGGTAAAGCCGCACCGCCGGATACTGCGCGGCGAACACGGCGGCCGCGGGCGCGATGAGCTGCGTGATGGCCGACGGCGCGGCCGCCACGCCCACCCGTCCGCGTTCCAGCGCACCAAATCGCACCACGTCCTCGATCACGCCGTCGAAGTCCGCCAGCAGCCGCATGACGCGCGGCAGGAATTCCTCGCCGGCCGGCGTCAGCAGCACGCGCCGGCTGGTGCGCGCAAAGAGCTGGGTGCCCAGCGCGTCTTCAAGCTGGCGCACCAGGCTGGTGACGGACGATTGCGTCTGGAACAGTCGCTTGGCGGCATGCGTGAAGCTGGACTCCTGGGCCACCGCAACAAAGGCGGTCAGGTGCTTCAAGGTAACGTGCTTGGGCAGACGATGCATTTCAAAACGCGATAGATGGATCAATAAAAACAATTTTTCCAGATTGATCGCGCGGACGATACTAGGTCCTTCACCAAGGCAGGAACACCATGCAGGGGACTTTGGATCTGATCATCGAAGGCGGCTGGCTCATCGACGGGCTGGGGGGGCCGCGACGGCGCGCCGACGTGGGTGTGGCGGGTGAACGCATCGCAGCGATCGGCGACCTGTCGAAGATGCCGGCGGCCACGCGCATGAACGCCGCCGGCAAGATCGTGGCGCCCGGCTTCATCGATGTGCACGGTCACGACGACCTGATGTTCGTGGAAAAGCCCGACCTGGCCTGGAAGACCAGCCAGGGCATCACTTCGGTGGTGGTGGGCAATTGCGGCGTCAGCGGCGCGCCCGCGCCGCTGCCGGGCAACACCGCGGCGGCGCTGGCGCTGCTGGGCGAAACGCCGCTCTTTGCCAGCATGACGCACTATTTTGACGAGCTGCGCGAGCGCCAGCCCGTCATCAACGTGGCCGCGTTGGTGGGCCACGCGAACCTGCGTCTTGCCGCGATGCGCGATCCCACCGCGCAGCCCACGTCCGATGAACAAGCGGCCATGCAGCAGATGCTGGCCGACGCGCTGGAGGCGGGCGCCGTGGGTTTCAGCACCGGTCTGGCCTATCAGCCGGGCGGGGTGGCGCAGCCGCCCGAACTGGAAGGGCTGGCCCGGGTGGCGGCGGCGCGCGGCGCGATGCACACCAGCCATATCCGCAACGAGGGCGACGCGGTCGAGGCGGCCGTCGACGAGGTGCT
>DMTA01000500.1:0-4474 GCA_003454835.1 Achromobacter sp.
GCGCCGGGGCGAAGCGCCGGCCGGGCAGGGCATGGAGCCGCCGGGGCGTCTGAAGGTGCGCCGTCGGACGTGCCGAGGGCGCGGATGCGGTCATGCTGCCGGTGAAGTCCACCTGGTTGTCCCCTGCCTGTTTATGCGGCGTGTCGCCGTGTTTTTCTGACTGACTTGCCTGAAAGCGTCAGTTGATTTACGCTTTCTCGACAAGTTGTCAGGCAACTTTATTAAGTTGTCCGATAAATCATAGGCCAGGCGTTTTTCACGTGTCAAGCAACGGATTCAGCGGTTCAATCAGAATTCGCACCGTTGCCGCGACAGCGCCGCGGACCGCAAAAAACAGCTTCAGGAGACAGGATGATTTCGTTTGAGGGGCAGGTTGCCGCCATCACCGGCGCGGGCAACGGCATCGGACTGGCCACGGCGCGCCTCATGGCCGCGCACGGCGCGCGGCTGGTGCTGACCGATATCGACAACGCGCGGCTGCAGGAGGTTGCGGCCGAGCTGGACCCCACCGGGCAGCGCGTCTACACGCATGCGCTGGACGTGTCGGTGTCGCACGATTGCGAACGGGTGTTCGAGGCCGCGGCCAAGCATTTTGGTGGGTTGGACCACCTGGTCCACTGCGCGGGCATCTACCCGGAACAGCTCGTCAAGGACACCAGCGACGAATCCTGGCGCACGCTGATGCGGGTGAACCTGGACGGCACGTTCTACGTGTGCCGCGCCGCCCAGCGCCATCTGCGCCATGACGGTTCGATTGTGCTGCTCACGTCGCTGGCCGCCCAGCGTGGCAGCTATGCGCACGCCGCCTATTCCGCATCCAAGGGCGCGGTGCAGAGCTTCACGCGCAGCCTGGCGCTGGAACTGGCCCCGCAGATCCGCGTGAACGCGGTGGCGCCCGGCATCATCGCCACGTCCATGACGCACGACCTGATCGGGCAGAAGGGCGCGCAGTTGCTGGAAAGCACGCCGTTGCGCCGCTTCGGCACGGCCGAGGAGATCGCCGGCACCATCGCGTTCCTGTGCTCGCCGCTGGCGGCATTTGTGACAGGCGAGGTCATGCAGGTCAATGGCGGGATCTATATCGCTTAAAGTGCAGGAACGCGGCGTACCGGGAAAAACCGGCATATCCATAACTGCCCGGACGCTGCCGCCACGCAATCTGTCAGGACCCCCACGCGAGACATTCCTATAAACATGGCCGCCGCGTCCCCGCGCCGCCCTCACGTTTGAAGATCCCCATGCAGCCCAGTCAAGAATCCGATCTGACGCGCGCCGCGCCTCGCAGTTCGCTATCCGCGGCGGTGGCGGATGCCCTGGCCGACCAGATCCGCCAGGGCGTGCTTGCCCCCGGCGACCGCCTGCCCACCGAAAAGCAATTGACCGAAATGCACTCGGTCAGCCGCGCGGTCGTGCGAGAAGCCCTGGCCCGTCTCAAATCCGAAGGCCTGGTCACGTCGCAGCAGGGCAGCGGCGTGTTCGTCGACCCCAATTTTCAGAAGAACGCCTTTCGCATCGCCGCGCCCACGCCCGGCGACAACCAGGATCTGGAACACATCCTGGAGCTGATGTTGTCCATCGAGGTCACGGCGGCGCGCTATGCGGCGCAGCGGCGCACCGATCCTGATTTGAAGAAGATGCGGCAGGCGCTGGTGGGCATGGAATACGCGCTCATCAACGACAAGCTGGGCGACGAGGAAGACTATCAATTCCATCAGGCCATCGTGCAGGCCACGCACAACCCGCATCTGGTGGCGCTGAACGATTATCTGGAAGCCAACGTGCGCCGCGTTATCCGCAGCGCGCGCAACAACACCGCGCGCATGTATGCCGAGCGAATGGCCGCGGTGCAGAGCGAGCATCAGGCCATCTTCGCGGCCATCGAAGCCGGCGACCCAGATGCCGCGGGCCGCGCGGCCGAGCAGCACTTGCGCAACGCGGCGGATCGGCTGCGGTTGTTTCAGGCGGAGCGCCCGGCGCCGGTCTGACGTGATCCGGTCTGACCCGGTTTGATCGCAGCCCGGTCTGACGCGACCCGGTCTGACGCGACCCGGTCTGACGCGACCCGGTCTGATTGCCAGTGGCGGTCGCGCCGGCCGCGCTGCGCGCCGTCTTCTACGCGAAGGTCTGCTCCATCTCGCGGCGGAACTGCACCGCCGTTGACCGTTCGTCATACTCCACGTCGCGCCAGCGAATCGCTTGCGATTGCCGTACGGGATTCTTCAGCTTGACCTTGTTCGACAGCCCCAACGGCAGATAGCCTTCCTCGACCGAATCGGGCGCCGGCATCAATCGGCCGTACACCGTGTAGCCGCCTTCACCGTCCAGGATCTGCCCCGCCTGCAAATCACGCTTGGCCGTCGCCACGACGTCCCCGTGCCAGCCGGCCGGTGCGCCCGTCGGCTCGCGCCGCAGACCCACGCTGGCCACGCTGATGCCCAGCTCCAGGCCGATCAGGTGATACGGCTTGTACATGGCGGTGAAATTGCCGCTGGGGTCGGTGACCAGGCCATATTCCTGAAAGCAGCGCCGCACGTAGTCGCTGTCGGCCGCCAGCGTGACATACACGCCCCAGCGCAGGTCACGAAACACCGGCCGGCCGTCGCGTTCCAGCGATGAAATGACCTCGACCTGGCCGCGATGATGCAGCATGCCGCCATCCTCGCGCGGGCGCAGCACGCGCGCCAGGTCGTCCACGCCGCACGGCGGAAAGTGCAGGCCCGACGGCGAAGGCAGAAGACCCGTGGCGTTGGAGACGGCCGCCATCTCGATGGCGCTTTTGGTGCCGTCCAGGAAACTGTTGAACATCTGCGCGTTGAAGTCGCCCGCCGCCACCATTTCCGCCGTGAAGCCGTAATAGGGCCACACGGTGTCGGGCGTGGACGTGTGGAATTCGGGCAGGTATTTGGTGCCTTTGCCGGCGGCCATGACCTCAAAGCCGCTGGCGCGCGCCCAGTCCACCATCTCGCAGATCAGGGCGGGCTGGTCGCCGTAGGCCAGCGAGTAGACGATGCCCGCCTCTCGTGCGCGGCGCGCCAGCAGCGGGCCGGCCAGCGCGTCGGCTTCCACGTTGACCATGATGATGTGCTTGCCGTATTCGCAGCAGGTCAGCACATGGGTGATGCCGGCAGCCGCCTGGCCGGTGGCGTCGATGACGATGTCCACGTCGGGACTGGCGATGACGGTGCGCGCGTCGTCGCAGAAATAGACCTTGCCGTTCTTGTACGCGTCATTGATGCTGCTGGCGTTGAGCGCGCCAGCGGGCCAGCCGACCCGGGTCAGCGCCGCGCGGGCCCGATCGGGCACCAGATCCGCCACCGCGACCAGGCGCATGCCCGGCGTGCGCGGGGCCTGGCTCATGAACATCGCGCCGAACTTTCCGGCGCCCAACAATGCGACTCGCAGCGGCTTGTGGTCGGCTTCTCGCTGCTTGAGCAGACGGTACAGATTCATGGCGCGGGCTCCTCCTGGGTGGGGCGTACGACTCCACAGGATAGTCCCAAACGATGACGCCTGAACAGGACTCAGCAGGACTCAGGCATCTGCCGTATAGAGCTCGCCGGCCAGCACGTTGCGCCAGTTCTGCCAGTTGATGCGCGGGCGGTCCGTGACCTCGCGGTTGTAGGGCGCGTCGAACAGGATGTGCTTCCAGCGCGGCCGCACGGCGCCTTCGATATGCGGCTTGTCGTCGATGAGCAGATGGCCCTGCACCAGCGTCTTGTCCTTGGTCAGGATCAGCCGGTTGGTGGCCTCGCGGCCCAGATTCTTTTCCACCCACAGGTATTTTTCGGCGACGCAGTTTTCAAACTGCGACAGCGGCGACGAGCAGATCCGCACATCCATGCCAAGCGCCAGCAATTCCTTGACGGCGTCCAGCGCGCCGGGCACGGGCGGCAGATTGCGGATGAAGCCGGGCGCGGTGTAGATCGCCTCGGCCATTCCGCGTAGTTCGGGGCCGTAGTCCTCGCGGATGTAGAAGGACTTGCGGTCCTCGAATGCGATGGGCGCGATGTCCGGGTGGCGTTCGCGCCAGGCGTCGATGAAGGCGTGTTCGAAATCGGCCAGCACGCCGTCTTGATCCAGCAGGATGATCATGGGGGTCCCAAACGTTGGCAACCGTAGGATTGTGCCTTAGCCGCCCAGCGGCCGGGTTTGCGCCACGATGCGGTAACGGCTGCCGCCGGTCAGCGATTCGGACGCGACCAGCACCATGCGGTCATAGCGCCAGTCGAGCGGTGCGGGCGCGTCGCCGGGCGGCTCGGCGTGCGTGATGTTGCGCAGCAGTGTGACGTGCGGACGAAACGGCTGTGTCGGCGGGGTCAGTCCATAGCCGGACAGCCACTGCCAGAGATCGTCATGGGCCTGTTGCAGGCCCGGAGCCGTCTCGGATGGGCCGGCCCAGAGGATGCGCTGACGGTGGAAGACGCCGTAGCGGTCCAGTTGCACATCGCCCGGCGCCAGGCGGCGTTCGGGCGTG
>DMTA01000500.1:4553-4942 GCA_003454835.1 Achromobacter sp.
GCCAGGCGGCGTTCGGGCGTGGCGGCCGCCAGTTCGTCGGCCAGGGCGCTGTCGACGGGACCCAGGAAGGCCAGCGTCAGATGCAGCGTTTCGGTTCGCATGGCGCGTCCGCCCATGGCCAGCTTTGCGGCTTCTGCCCAGCCGGCCAGCGACGCCGCCAGCGGGGGAGATGGCCAAAGCGCGTAGAAGAGGCGGATGGTGGACATGGGGCGATTGTAGGACGCGCCCCGTCCGCCCGTCCGCCCGCTAGGGCTTGGAGCGCCGGGTCAGACCAGTGTCGAAGCGTTCGACGCCCGGACGCACGGCAGGTCGGGCGGTCTGCGCGGAAGCGGTATCCGCCGTGGCCGGCCGGTCAAAGCGCTCGCCGCCCGGGCGAGCCGGGCGGTCGA
>DMTA01000115.1 GCA_003454835.1 Achromobacter sp.
GCTGTGGCCCTCCGGCATCAGCACGGCGGTCAGCGCCGCGCTGTGCGCGGCCGGGTCCAGGCTCAGCAGTTCCAACCCCCAACCCGCCACCGCCAGCCGTGTGGCGCGGGCATGGCGTTCATGCCGCGCGAACACCTGCGGCAGGCCTTCGGCCGCCAGCATCGCCAGCGCCTCGTGCAGGCCGTACAGCAGATTGGTCGACGGCGTGTACGGAAAATAGCCCTTCGCATTGGGCCCAAGCATCTCGCGCCAATCCCAGTACGACCGCGGCAGAAGCGCGGTCTCGGCCGCCGCCAGCGCGCGCGGTCCGACCGCGTTGAACGACAGGCCCGGCGGCAGCATCAGGCCTTTCTGCGAACCGGCCACCGTCACATCCACGCCCCATTCGTCGTGGCGGTAGTCGATGGAACCCAGCGAAGAAATCGTGTCGACCATCAGCAGCGCCGGATGACCGGCCTGATCGATGGCGGCGCGCACCGCGGCGATATCGCTGGTGACGCCGGTGGAGGTCTCGTTGTGCACCACGCACACGGCCTTGATGCGGTGCTGCGCATCTTCCGCGAGCCGCGCGCCGATGACGCCGGCATCGACCGGATGACGCCAGTCGCCTTCGAGGTAATCCACCTCCAGCCCCAGCCGCCCCGCCAGCTTGCGCCACAGGCTGGCGAAGTGGCCGGTCTCGACCATCAGCACGCGGTCGCCGGGCGACAGCGTGTTGACCAGCGCCGCTTCCCACGCGCCGGTGCCCGACGCCGGAAAGATCACGACGGGCGACTCGGTCTGGAAGATTTTCTTGAGGCCCGACAGCACCGCCTTGCCGAGTTCACCGAACTCCGGTCCGCGGTGATCGATGGTGGGCAGGTCAATGGCGCGCAGGACCCGGTCGGGCACGTTGGTCGGTCCGGGAATCTGCAGGAAATGCCGGCCGGACGGGTGGGTGTTCAGCGTGAGCATGCGTGGCCCCAATGTGGACGGTTTGTATACCAAGGCGGCTTTGCGCAGCGGTCAGGCAGCGCGCGGCGGCCTGGCGGATTTGCGGCATGCGCCACTCTATCCCATTGTTTTTACGTCGATAACCTAGGGTATACACCCATCAAAACCGCAGCAAAGACAGGTTTATAGTCTGCGAAAACAAGGGGAATTTTTGTATACCAATGCGCAGCGATCCTAGCTTCTTGCCGGATCATGCCGGGGCCGTTGCCTCGTCCGATCTCACGCCCGATTCCAACCCGACGGCCGTTCGCGCCGCCGGCGACGGACGCACGCTGGCGGGATCGGCGGCCGGATCCCTGCGCGAACGCATCATCCAGGGCGAATTCCCGCCCGGCACCCGGCTGAACGAACGCACACTGTGCGACCTGCTCGGCGTGTCGCGCACCCCGCTGCGCGAGGCGTTCCGCGTGCTGGCCGCCGAAGGCCTGGTGCAGATCGAACCGAACCGCGGCGCGCAGGTTGTCGCGCTGTCCGAAGCCAACATCCGCGAAGCCTTCGAAGTGATCGGCGGTCTGGAGGCCATGTCGTGCCGGTTTGCGTGCGAGCGCGCGACGGACGTCGAGATTGCGGAAATCCGCGCGCTGACCTACGAGATGATGGCCAGCCACGCGCGCCACGACCTGCCGACGTACTTCCGCGTCAACCAAGAGATCCACGAACGCATCAGTCTGGCGGCGCACAACAATTTGCTCAAACAGCTTTACGACGCGCAGAACGCGCGGATTCAGAATCTGCGCTTCGTCTCGAACGAGAACCGCCAGAAATGGGATCTGGCGATGCGCGAACACATAGAAATGGCAGAGGCCCTTGCCGCGCGCGACGCGGACCGGCTGGCAGCCATCATGCGGCAGCACCTGCAACGCAAATGCGACGCGGCGCTCAAGAGCCGGAGCGAGACGATAGATACGCAACACATGTAGTGTCATCAAGAGGAGCCTTCACCATGGCTGATAGTCGCTTCACACCTTGCCGCTTCACCCCCGCTGCACCTGCGCTGTCCTCCTGCCGTTCCACGCCGCTCAAGGCCCTGGCCGCCGCCCTGCTGGCCTGCGCCGCGCTGGCCACCCAACCGGCCCTTGCCGGCAAGAAAGACGACACCCTGCGCATGGCCTACGACCAGGCGCCGGAAAGCGTCGACCCGTACTACAACAACGTCCGCATCGGCGTCATCATTGCCGCCAACGTCTGGGACACCCTGCTCTACCGCGACCCCGTCACCAACGAGTACAAGGGCCAGCTCGCCAAAAGCTGGAAGCAGGTTGACGACAAGACCATGGAATTCGAGCTGCGAGAAGGCGTCAAATTCCACAACGGCGAAGAGTTCGACGCCGACTCGGTGGTCTACACGCTGAACTACGTGGCCGATCCGAAAAACAAGGCGGTGACGCAGCAGAACGTGTCGTGGATCGACAAGGTCGAAAAGATCGACAAGTACAAGGTGCGCCTGACGACCAAAGAGCCCTTCCCCGGCGCGAAGGAATACCTGTCGACCACCGTCGCCATCCATCCGGCAAAGTACTACCAGGAAGTCGGCCCCAAGGGCATGAACGCCAAGCCCGTGGGCTCGGGCCCGTACAAGGTCGTCGATTACCAGCCCGGCAAGTCCATCACGCTGGAGCGCAACGCCGACTACTTCAAGGAGTCGCCCAAGGCGCAGCCCAAGATCGGCAAGGTCGTCATCCGCTTCATCCCCGACCGCCAGACGCAGATGGCCGAGGTCATCTCGGGCGGCGAAGACCTGATCATGAGCGTGCCCAAGGATCAGGCCGAACAGCTGGGCGGCATGCCGAACCTGCAGATGGTCACCGGCAACACCATGCGCATCGTGTTCATGCAGATGAACATCCTGGAAGGCACGCCCGCGCCGCAACTGAAGGACGAGCGCGTGCGCCGCGCGATCATCCACGCGATCGACCGCGAATCCATGCTCAAGAACATCGTGGGCGAAGGCGGCGGACTCATCAACACCATCTGCACGCCGTCGCAGGTGGGCTGCACGCAGGAAGGCGCGCCGACCTACAAGTACGATCCCGCGCAGGCCAAGAAGCTGCTGGCCGAAGCAGGCTACCCGAATGGCTTTGACATCGACATCGTCGCGTACCGCGAACGCAACCAGACCGAAGCCATCATCAACTACCTGCAGGCCGTCGGCATCCGCGCCAAGCTGAATTTCCTGCAATACGCCGCAATGCGCGACATGATCCGCGCGAACAAGGCATCGCTCACGCACCAGACGTGGGGCTCGAACCTGGTGAACGATGTGTCGGCGTCCACGCCGGTGTACTTCGCCTTCGGCAGCGACGACATCACCCGCGATCCGAAGGTGCGCGACCTCCTGAAAAAGGGCGACACCACCATCGAACCCGGGCCGCGCAAGGCTGCCTACAAGGAGGCGCTGGACATCATCGCGGAAAAGGCCTACGCCGTTCCCCTGTGGACGCTGCCCGCCTACTACGTCGCCACCAAGGACGTGAACTTCAAGCCCTACTCGGACGAGCTGGTGCGCTTCTGGGACATGAGCTGGAAATAAGGCGCGGTCCTCGCCGGGCGGGCCTCGAGGCCGCCCGGCGCTGCTGAACAGAGAGGAAGTCCTATGCTTTATTTCACGCTGAGACGCCTGGGCCTGGCGGCGCTGGTGGCGCTGACCGTATCGATCCTGGCGTTCCTGCTGCTGCACCTGTCGGGCGACCCGGCGCTGGCGCTGGCCGGCGAAGGCGCGCGGCAGGCCGACATCGACATGATCCGCAAGACCTACGGGCTGGACCGCCCGATCATCGTCCAGTACGCCGACTGGCTCTGGCACATCCTGCAGGGCGACTTCGGCACCTCGGTGTACTTCAAGACCGAAGCCGGGCCGCTGATCCTGTCCAAGCTGGCGACCACGTTGAAGCTGGGCATGGCGGCGCTGGCGTTTGCGCTGTGCATCTCGATTCCGCTGGGCGTGCTGGCCGCGCTGTACAAGGGCAGCCTGATCGACCGCGTCTGTCTGGCGATCGCCGTGCTGGGGCAGGCGCTGCCGAACTTCTTTTTTGCGCTGATCCTGATCATGCTGTTCTCGATCTCGCTGCGCATCCTGCCGGTATCGGGCAGCGGCACGTGGCAGCACTTCGTCATGCCCGCCATCGCGCTGGGTTACTACGTCGCGCCCGCCTTCATGCGCCTGATCCGCGCCGGCATGATCGAAGTGCTGGGCGCCGACTACATCCGCACCGCGCGGGCCAAGGGGCTGCCGGCCCGCAAGGTCATCTTCAAGCACGCCCTGCGCAACGCCATCGTCCCGGTGGTCGCGCTGGCCGCCGTGCAGCTGGGCTACCTGCTGGGCGGCTCGGTGGTCATCGAGACCATCTTCGCGCTGGACGGCCTGGGGTATCTGGCCTACCAGAGCATCACGTACAAGGACTATCCGGTCATGCAGCTGATCGTGCTGCTGCTGTCGGTGCTGTACGTGCTGCTGACGCTTGCCGCCGACGTGGCCAACGCGTGGCTCGATCCGCGCATCCGGGTGTCCTGACATGAACACGCCTACGCTCACACCCGCTACCGCCGCCGCGGCGCCGCTGGAACTGTCCGCGTCCACGCTGCGCTGGCGCCGCCTGCGGCGCAATAAGGCGCTGCTGGCCGGCGGCGGCATCCTCTTCGTCATCGTGCTGATCGCGCTGCTGGCGCCGTGGATCTCGCCGCACGACCCCTACTACCAGGACCTCGCCAACCGCACCGTCCCGCCCGTCTGGTACGAGAAAGGCACCTGGCTGCATCCGCTGGGCACCGACCAGCTGGGACGCGACTACCTGTCGCGCCTCTTCTACGGCGCGCGCATCTCGCT
>DMTA01000113.1 GCA_003454835.1 Achromobacter sp.
CGCGGCGGCTCCGGCTCCGTCGCCGACGGGCGCGGTGCCGGTCGGCGACGTCTCCGCCGTCCCGGCGCCGACCATCGCGGCCAAGGCCTGGATCGTCGTTGACGTGAACAGCGGCCAGACGCTGGCCGCTTCCAATCCCGACATGAAGGTCGAGCCGGCCTCGCTTACCAAGATCATGACGGCCTACGTCGTGTTCAACGCGCTGGAAGAAAAGCGCCTGACGCTGGAGCAGACCGTGCCGGTGTCCGAGCACGCATGGCGCACGGGCGGCTCGCGCATGTTCATCGAGCCGCGCAAGCCGGTCACGGTGGACGAACTGAACCAGGGCATGATCGTGCAATCGGGCAACGACGCCTCGGTGGCGCTGGCCGAAGCCGTGGGCGGCAGCGAGTCCGCCTTTGCCGCGTTGATGAACCAGGAAGCCGATCGGCTGGGCATGAAGAACACGCACTTCATGAACGCCACGGGCCTGCCCGATCCGCAGCACATGACCTCCACGCGCGATCTGGCCACGCTGTCGGCGCACCTGATCACCGATCATCCGGACTTCTTCCACTACTACAAGCAGAAGAGCTACACCTACAACAAGATCACGCAGCCCAACCGCAACCGCCTGCTGTGGGCCGACCCCTCGGTGGACGGCATGAAGACCGGCCACACGGATTCGGCCGGTTACTGCCTGGTGTCGACGGCCGTGCGCGGCGATCGCCGCATTCTGGTTGTCGTGGTGGGCACCGACAGCGAAGCGACGCGCGCCGAAGAAAGCCTGAAGCTCCTGAACTGGAGCTTCCAGAACTTCGACACGGTCAAGCTGTTCGACAAGAGCCAGCCCGGCATTGACGCCCGCGTCTGGGAAGGCACCGCCGAGAACGTCAAGCTCGGTCCGCCCAACCCGGTGTCGATCGCTGTGCCGCGCGGCAAGGCTGGCGAATTGAAGCCGGTCGCGCAGCGCACCGATCCGCTCATCGCGCCGCTGGCCAAGGGCCAACAGGTGGGCACGCTGCAATTCACGCTGGACGGCAAGGTGCTGCGCACCGAACCGCTGGTCGTGCAGGACGCCGTCGAACGCGCCGGCTTCTTTGGCCGCATGGTCGACACCGTCAAGCGCTGGTTCCAGTAAATCGGCGCCCCGCGGCCCCGGCCGCGGGTGTAAGCTAGCAGCGGGCGTTTCGTGCGCGAAACGCCCGTTTTGCATTCTTCGGGGGCGAGCCGCGCGGCTCGTCCCTGTTCCATTTCAAATTCAGGAGTGCCTCATGATTCCGGGCGTGCCGGGCGAAAGCCAGGTGTATCTCAACGGTGAATTCCTGCGCGTGGACGAGGCCAAGGTCTCCGTCCTGGACCGCGGCTTCATTTTCGGCGACGGCATCTACGAAGTCGTCCCCGTGTACCAAGGCAATGCGTTTCGCATGGCCGAACACCTCGACCGCCTCGATCGCAGCCTGGCTGCCTTGCGCATCGCGCCGCCGTTTGACCGCAGCGGGTGGATCGACCTGATCCAGCAGCTGCTCGACCGCTCCAACCTGGACACCTGCATCGTCTACCTGCAGGTGACGCGCGGCGTCGCCAAGCGCGACCATCCGTTTCCCATGCCGGCCGTCACCCCCACGGTGTTCGGCATGATCGCGGCCTGGTCGCCGCCGCCCGCCGCGCAGCGCCAGCAGGGTCTGTCCGCCATCAGCATCCCCGACGAGCGCTGGCTGCACTGCGAGATCAAGTCCGTGTCCCTGCTGGGCAACGTGCTGGCCAAGCAGCAGGCCGTGGACGCCGAAGTCGACGAAGTCCTGCAGTTCCGCGACGGCTACCTGACCGAAGGCGCGTCCACCAATATCTGGGTGGTCTCCGGCGGCAAGCTGCTGGCCCCGCCCAAGAACAACCTGATCCTCGAAGGCATCCGCTACGGCCTGATGGGCGAACTGGCCGCCGAGGCCGGCATCCCGTTCGAGTCGCGCCGGATCTCCCAGGAAGAGGTGGAGCAGGCCGACGAGCTGATGCTGTCGTCCGCGACCAAGGAAGTGTTGGCCATCGTCTCGCTGGACGGCAAGCCCGTGGGCTCGGGCAAGCCCGGCCCTGTTTTTGAGCAATTGCGTGCGGGTTATGATGCCCGCATCGCGGCGCTGTAGTCCTGGCGCGGGGCGGCTTACTCGCCTTCAACCGGCGGCGGCCGCCCGCCCCAGCGCCCGCCGGCACTTGCCGGCGCGCCGCTTGCCCCCATATAAAAACATTCAGGGGCAACTCCTTTTAGGCACATCATGAACATTCCGCCCGAAGATTCTTTGATCGAGTATCCCAGCGACTTTCCCATCAAGGTCATGGGCAAGCAGCATCCCGAGTTTGCGCAGACGCTGACCGAGGTCGTGCTGCAGTTCGATCCCGCGTTTGACGCCGCGACGGTGGAAATGCGCCCCAGCAAGGGCGGCAACTACCTCGGCCTGACCTTCACCGTGCGCGCCACCTCGCGCGAGCAACTGGATGCGCTGTACCGCGCGCTGCATGGCCACCCCATGGTGTCCATCGTCCTGTAAGGCAAAACCGCTGTGATCAAGTGGCTCGCGCGGCCGGCGGACTATCTGCCGGTCTGGCAGGACATGCAGGCGTACACCAGCCAGCGCGACGCCAGCACGCCGGATGAAATCTGGCTGTGCGAACACCTGCCGGTCTACACGCTGGGTCAGGCGGGCCTGCCGGAACACGTGCTCAACCCCGGCGACATTCCCATCGTCCAATGCGACCGCGGCGGCCAGGTGACCTATCACGGCCCCGGTCAGGTCATGGCGTACGCGCTGTTCGACCTGCGCCGCGCCGACATGTACGTGAAGGAGTACGTGGCGCTGCTGGAATCGGCCGTCATCGATACGCTGGATCAGTTGGGCGTGGGCGGGGCCTGTCGCAAGCCGGGCGCACCAGGCGTCTATGTGCCGCACCCCGAAGGCGGCGAGCTGGCCAAGATCGCCGCGCTGGGCATCAAGATCCGCAACGGCCGCGCATACCACGGCGTGTCGCTGAACGTCGAAATGGATCTGACGCCGTTCCTGGGCATCAATCCGTGTGGCTACGAAGGCCTGCGCACCGTCGACATGGCGGCCTGTGGTGTGCGAAGCACGCCCACCGAAACGGGCGACGCGCTGGCGCAGAATCTTGCGCACGCCTGGCATCGCCGAAGGAACACGAATTGAAGACCTACACCGCGGCCGAAGTCGCCGCCACCACGCCCGGACAGCTTGCCCGGCTGCGCGAATCCGGACCGCCGCAGGAGTACGCCGCGTGGATCCGCGCTGCCGCCGACTTGGGGCTGACCGAGGCGCAGACCATCTACGGACAGATGCTGCTGGACGGCGTGGGCGTCGAGCGCCAGCCTGCCGAGGGACTGGCGTGGTTCAAGCGCGCCGCGCACGCCGATCACCCCATGGCCATCAACATGGTGGGACGCTGCTATGAAAACGGCTGGGGCGTGCCGGCCGACGATACCGTCGCAGTGTACTGGTTTCGCCGCGCCGCCGACACGGGTCTGGATTGGGGGCTGTACAACTACGCCCATATGTTGCGCACGGGCCGGGGCGGCGTGACGCAGAACCAGGCTGCGGCGTTGGCCCTGTACCAGCAGGCCGCGCAGGCCGGGCACGTCAAATCGATTGGCGTGGTGGGCCGCTATCACGAGGCCGGCGACGTGGTCCCGCAAGACCTGGAGCGCGCGTTCGACTGCTACCGGCGCTGCGCCGAAGGCGGCGACTTCCGCGGCATGTTCCACCTGGGCCGGATGCTGCTGTTGCAGGGCAAGAAAGAGCAAGCCGTGCAATGGCTGGTCCGCGTCCCGGAAACCGCGACGCCAGCGTTCTTGACGGAAGCCAACGGCATGCTGCGGGACTGCGGCTTTCCGGCGCTTTACGAAGCGTAGACCTGACTGAGGGTCATGACTGGCTGACGTTTGAGCGCAAGCCATCGCAGCCTTGCCGCGCCTCAGGTGCTCAGGCGCGCATCGAACACCACATCCATCATGTCGTGCTGCCCGGCGCCTCGTTCGCCGTCCAGCCGATCCAACAAGAGCTGACCGGCTCGCCGGCCCAGCTCGGCGGCGTCCACGCCCAGCGTGGTCAGGCCCTGCACCCACTGCACCGCGCTGCCATCGTCCGAGAAACCCAGGACTGCCAGATCCTGCGGTACCTGCAGGTCGCGGTTGTGCGCCTCCGACACGGCTGCGGCGGCCAAGAGATCGGACGTGCAGAACACCGCATCGAAGATCGTGTTGGTGGCCAACAGGCGCAGAAAAGCCATGCGGCCGTCGTTCATGTGCTGGACCTCGGGTTGCACGATGTCCGCGGCCAGCTCCAGTCCCAACGCGGCGGCGCTGCTGAGGAAGCCCTCGCGGCGGGCGCGCTCCCACGGGGTATCGGCGCTGACGCAGGCGACCCGCGGATGGCGCCTTTCGGCCAGGTGCCGGGCCGCGGTGCGACCGGCCTCGGCGTTGTCGATCGCCACCGCGCTGTCCAGCGTCTGCGGGGATGCGATCCAGGT
>DMTA01000277.1 GCA_003454835.1 Achromobacter sp.
ACCATCTCATTAGGGCCGCGCTTGGCGGCCCTGCGTACATGGTGGTGGCGATCAGGCCGACGTGGCCCCGATTTGCTTGGGCGCCAGCGCGGGATTGAGCGTATAGGTGCCGGTGAGCGAGGCCTGCGCCAGCACATGCTTCTGGATGGCCCGAAGCGCGTCTTCGCCGGTGAACGAACCCTGCAGGTTCAGGCTGGGCACGTCCAGCGCGTACAGCGTGAAGATGTAGCGATGGACCAGCGCATCGTTCCAGGGCGGGCACGGGCCGTCGTAGCCGAAGTACTCGCCGCTCATGTCGTGGTCATTGGCGAACCAAGACGAATAGGAATTGATGCCCTGGCGCGCGTCCATGGGGGCCAAAGGCCCGCCCTTGCCGCGCGGCGTGATGCCGTTGGAAAACGCGCCTTCGTCGATCTCGCGCAGGTCGGCCGGCAGATCGACCAGCACCCAATGGAAGAAGTCGACACGAGCCAGGTCGGCGGGCACTTCGCGACCTTCCTGGTTGACGTCGTCAGGACGCGAGGGCACATCGGGATCATGGCAGATCAGGGCAAACGACTGCGTGCCCGCAGGGACGTCATCCCAGGAAAATTGCGGGTTGCAGTTGTCTGCCAGCGCGACGTGCGATTGCGCATCGATCTTGCCGAAAGCGTAGCGTTCGGGGATCGACTCGTGATCGGAAAAAGACAAACTCGAAAGTTCCATGTCGTGCTCCTTTAAATGCCGCAAAGGCGCCAGGCGTTTGTATGTACCCTGAGCGTATCAAAACTTCGCATTTACGGGTTCAAGTTAACACGCGCAAACTTGCGCTTGCCCACCTGAACGACGTAAGTCCCGGGCGGCAATTGCAACGATTTGTCTTCCACGCGATCGCCGTTGACGCGCACGCCGCCTTGCTCAACGTTGCGCTGCGCTTCCGAGCCGGAAGCGACCAGACCCGCTTCACGCAACAGCTTCAGGATGCCCACCGGCGCGCCACCGATATTGACTTCGGGCATGTCGTCAGGAATGGCGCCGTCGCGGAAACGCGCCTCGAACGAGGCCAGCGCATCGTCCGCCGCCTTGGCGGAATGGAAGCGCGCGATGATTTCCTGAGCCAGCATGACCTTGGCGTCGCGCGGGTTGCGGCCGCCATCGATCTCCTGCTTGAGCGCCGCGATATCCTCCAGCGAGCGGAAGGACAGCAGCTCGAAGTAGCGCCACATCAGCGTGTCGGAGATCGACATGAGCTTGCCGAACATGGAATCGGGCGACTCCGAAATGCCGATGTAGTTGCCCTTGGACTTGGACATCTTCTCTACGCCGTCCGTCCCGACCAGCAGCGGCATCGTCAGGATGCACTGCGGCTCCTGTCCATATTCCTTTTGCAGTTCGCGCCCCACCAGCAGGTTGAACTTCTGATCGGTGCCCCCCAGCTCCAGATCGGACTTCAGCGCGACCGAGTCGTAACCCTGCATCAGCGGGTACAGGAATTCATGCACCGAGATGGGGATGCCGCCCTTGAAGCGCTTGGTGAAGTCTTCGCGCTCCATCATGCGGGCGACCGTGTAGCGCGATGCCAGTTGGATCATGCCGCGCGCACCCAGGGGATCGCACCACTCGGAGTTGTAGCGGATCTCAGTGCGGGCCGGATCCAGCACCAGGCTGGCCTGCGCGTAATAGGTCTTGGCGTTGGCCTCGATCTGCTCTCGCGTCAGCGGCGGGCGCGTGCTGTTGCGGCCGCTGGGGTCGCCGATGGTCGAGGTGAAATCGCCGATCAGGAAGATGACGTTGTGCCCCAGGTCCTGAAGCTGGCGCATCTTGTTCAGCACCACCGTGTGACCCAGGTGAATATCGGGCGCGGTCGGATCCAGGCCAAGCTTGATGCGCAGCGGCACGCCGGTGGCGCGGCTCTTGGCCAGCTTGCGCGCGAATTCGGACTCGACCAGCAGCTCATCGCAGCCGCGCTTGGCTATACGCAGATCCGCTTCGACTTCGGGGGTAATAGGGGCTTCGGTGGGTGACATGACAGGGGGCCCAAGGCGGCTTCAGCCGACAAAAAGGTGTAAAAAGTGACGAAAACTATCGTAAATTCTAGCCGAATCGGCTAGGATACCGGCCTAATCATACGCAACTGCCATATGTACGCAGGTGCGTTCGCTCTACCATCCCTTGTTCACAAGATGCGCCCCGCGCCAGCCCTTGCCCCGGAAACGTGGCGCGCGAGGGCCGTTCGTGTACCGCACCCTGAGAGTTCAAGCCACCTGAGAGGGTATTTTCACGATGACTCGTGGCCTCCACGAACTGGCGAGTGGCCTCAAGCGCAAAGTCGCTGCCGTATTTGCGCCCGTTGAGCCCAAGCCCCATCGCTCGGGACTTTTCCGCCGCACGCTTCTCGTCACCGCAATCGGTCTGTTCGCAGGCGCCGCCGCTCTCGGCATGGTGCAGCAACCCGACCGCACCGAACTCCCCCCCTCGCGCGTCATCCAGAGCATTCTGCCGCTGACCGCCGAGCAAGTCGAAGTCAGCACACCCAGCGCCGCCCCCTACATCAGCGAGACCCGGATCCGTCCTGGCGACACGCTGTCGGCAGTGTTGCAACGCCTGGAACTCGACGCGCCCAACCTGCAATCCTTCCTGACGCACGACGCGAGCGCCCGCAGCATTTATAAGCTGTACCCCGGCCGCTCGGTGCAGGCCGCCACGGACGAACAAGGCAAACTGGTCTGGCTGCGCTACATCCACACCCCCGGCAATGAATCCGACGGCCAGGTCGTGACGCGCATGCTGCACGTGGCCCCGTCCGCCGACAGCTACAAGGCCGAGGAAGTCACCGAAAGCACCGAACGCCAGACCCGCGTCGCCGTTGGCACCATCAAGTCCTCGCTCTTTGGCGCCACGGACTCCGCCGGCATCCCGGACTCGGTCACCATGCAGATGGCCGACATCCTCAGCGCCAAGATCGACTTCCTGCGCGACTTGCGCCAAGGCGATCAATTCCGCGTGGTCTACGAAGTGCGTTCGCACGACGGCCGCTACGCCGGCGCCGGCCGCGTCCTGGCCCTGGAATTCATCAACGGCGGCAAGACCTACAACGCCGTCTGGTTCAGCCCCGATGAAAAGTCCGGCTCTTACTACGACTTCGACGGCACCAGCCTGCGCGGCGCGTTCCTGCGCACCGCCCTGAAGTTCAGCCGCATCAGCTCGACGTTCGGGATGCGCATGCACCCCATCCACAAGACCTGGACGGGACACAAGGGCGTCGACTACGCCGCGCCATCGGGCACGCCGATCCACTCGACCGCGGACGGCACGGTCGAATTCTCGGGCTGGCAGAACGGCTACGGCAACGTGGTCATCGTCAAGCACCACGGCAAGTATTCGACGCTGTATGCGCACCAGAGCCGCATCGCCGAAGGCGTCACCAAGGGCTCCAAGGTGTCGCAAGGCCAACTGCTGGGCTATGTCGGTTCCACCGGCTGGGCCACTGGTCCGCACCTGCACTACGAATTCCGCGTCGACAACCAGCCCATCGACCCGCTGTCGGTGGACCTGCCCGTGGCCCGCGCCCTCGAACCCGCGGAAGTCCGCGCGTTCAACCAGGCGGTCGACCCCTACAAGCAGCAGATTCAGTTGCTGACGCAGTTCCAGCAGACGCTGCCCGATGCGCTGACCAACGTGGCCAGCCGCTAAGACAGGTCTGCAATAAACAGGCCCGCGCGCATCGGGTGCGGCGGCGGGGCGACGAGCCCCAGCCGCCTTTTTTATTTGGAGGCGCCCGTGAATGCCACCCTGCCCTTGCAAGACCGCCGCACGCTCTACATCGGCCTGATGTCGGGCACCAGCGTCGACGGCGTCGACGGTGTGCTGACCCGGCTTGAAGACGGCCAGCCGCCGCAGGTGCTGGCCAATGCCAGCCTGCCGATGCCCGAAAACCTGCGACACGAACTGCTGGCACTGAATACCCCGGGCGGCGACGAGCTCGCCCGCGCCGCGCTCGCGAGCAATGCGCTGGCGCGTGTGTATGCCCAGGCCGTGTCGAGGCTGCTTGCGGATGCCGGCGTAGCCGCGGCCGACGTCAGCGCCATTGGCGCACACGGCCAGACCGTGCGGTACCGCCCTGACCTCGGCTACACGCTGCAGCTCAATGCGCCCGCGCTGCTGGCGGAAG
>DMTA01000537.1 GCA_003454835.1 Achromobacter sp.
CGGCCAGCACGGCCTCGATGCGGACCGGCGCGCCATTGGTTACCGGGGCCACCGGCCGCAGCACTTCGGGCAGGGTTTCCACGCCGCACAGGCCGCAGCCGGTGCGGCCGGCCATGGCGCGTCGCCGCGTTTTCAGGCGCATTTCACAGGCGGACGAGATTTCCAGCTGCACGACGATGCCGCCGCATTGCGGCAGCAGGTCGATGCCGCGCACGTCGCTGACGCTGCCGACAATGCCTTCGGACAGCGAGAACCCCACGGCAAAGTCTTCCAGGTCCGCCGGCGTGGCCAGCATGGTGGCGTGGCTGATGCCGTTGTATTCCAGCGCCACCGGCGTCTCCTCGGCCACGTAGTCGGTCTCGGCGTCGGGGGCGATGGCCCCCGAGCGCACGCGGATGACCTGGGTCGGCGTGCAGTCGGGGCGGGCGGTGGTCGGCGTAGGCATGGGATCCCTGGCGTGCTGGCTGTCGGTTACTTCCCGGTCAGCGCCGCCTCGGACTCGCGCGAGCGTTCGCGCAGGAGCTTTTGCTGGATATCCGCAAATCGCGACCATTGCCGCTGCCATTCCGACGGCTGCGACACGCGCGTCACCTGCACGGCCGTGACCTTGTACTCGGGGCAGTTGGTCGCCCAGTCGGAGCTGTCGGTGGTGACGACGTTGGCGCCGGACTCGGGAAAGTGGAACGTGGTGTATACCACGCCCGGCTGCACGCGGTCGGTCAGCGTGGCGCGCAGCACGGTTTCCCCGGCGCGGCTCTGGATGCCCACCCAGTCGCCTTCGGCCACGCCGCGGTCCTCGGCGTCCTGCGGATGGATTTCCAGCACATCCTCGCCATGCCACATCACGTTGGGCGTGCGGCGGGTCTGCGCGCCCACGTTGTATTGCGACAGGATGCGGCCGGTGGTCAGCAGCAGCGGGAAGCGGCGCGTGCTGCGTTCATCGGTGGGCACGTATTTGGTGATCATGAAGCGGCCCTTGCCGCGCACGAACTGGTCGATGTGCATGATCGGCGTGCCTTCCGGCGCGTCGTCGTTGCACGGCCATTGCAGGCTGCCCAGCTTGTCGAGCTTGTCGTAGGTGACGCTGGCAAACGTGGGCGTGAGCCGCGCGATTTCTTCCATGATCTCGCGCGGGTGCTTGTAGTTCATGGGGTAGCCCAGCGCGTTGGACAGCGCCACCGTGACTTCCCAATCGGACTTGCCGTTCTTGGGTTCCATCACCTTGCGCACTCGGGAAATGCGGCGCTCGGCATTGGTGAAAGTGCCGTCCTTTTCCAGGAACGACGAACCCGGCAGGAACACGTGCGCGTACTTGGCGGTTTCGTTCAGGAACAGGTCCTGCACGACGATGCATTCCATGGCTGCCAGCGACGCCGCCACGTGCTGCGTGTTGGGATCGGACTGCACGATGTCCTCGCCCTGGCAGTACAGGCCCTTGAAGGACCCGCCCAGCGCGGCTTCGAACATGTTGGGGATGCGCAGGCCCGGTTCGGGCTGCAGCGTGACGCCCCAGTCCTTTTCGAATTGCGCACGCACGGTGTTGTCGGAGATGTGGCGGTAGCCGGGCAGCTCGTGCGGGAACGAGCCCATGTCGCACGACCCCTGCACGTTGTTCTGGCCGCGCAGCGGATTGACCCCCACACCTTCGCGGCCGATGTTGCCGGTGGCCATGGCCAGGTTTGCAATCGCCATGACGGTGGTCGAACCCTGGCTGTGCTCGGTGACGCCCAGGCCGTAATAGATGGAGCCGTTGCCGCCGGTGGCAAACAGGCGCGCCGCGCCGCGCACGGCCTGCGCCGGCACGCCGGTGATCTCTTCCATGGCTTCCGGCGAGTTCTCGGGCAGCGAGACAAAGTCGCGCCATTCGCGGAATGCCTTTTCCTCGCAGCGCTCGGCGACGAAGTCCTCGGCGATCAGGCCCTCGGTGGCGATGACGTGGGCCAGCGAGGACAGCAGCGCGGTGTTGGTGCCGGGCCGCACCTGCAGGTGGAAGTCGGCCTTGATGTGCGGCGAGCTGACCAGCTCGATGCGGCGCGGGTCGATGACGATCAGCCGCGCGCCTTCGCGCAGCCGGCGCTTAAGGCGCGACGCGAACACCGGGTGGCCGCTGCTGGGGTTGGCGCCCATGACGATGACCACGTCGGTGTGCATGACGGAATCAAAGGTCTGCGTGCCGGCCGATTCGCCCAGCGTCTGCTTCAGGCCGTAGCCGGTGGGCGAATGGCACACGCGGGCGCAGGTGTCGACGTTGTTGGTGCCGAAGGCGGCGCGCACCAGCTTTTGCACCAGCCAGGTTTCTTCGTTGGTGCAGCGCGAGGACGTGATGCCGCCCACGGCGTCGCGTCCGTACTGGCTCTGGATGCGGCGGAATTCCGAGGCCGCGTAGTTGATGGCTTCGTCCCACGAGACTTCTTTCCAGGAGTCCGTGATGTGCTTGCGGATCATGGGCTTGAGCACGCGTTCCTTGTGCGTGGCGTAACCCCAGGCAAAGCGCCCCTTCACGCAGGAGTGGCCGCGGTTGGCCTGCCCGTCCTTCCAGGGGACCATGCGCACGACTTCCTGGCCTTTCATTTCGGCCTTGAAGCCACAGCCCACGCCGCAGTAGGCGCAGGTGGTCACGACCGAGTGCTCGGCCTGGCCCATCATGATGACGGTCTTTTCCTGCAGGGTGGACGTGGGGCAGGCCTGCACGCAGGCGCCGCACGATACGCATTCGCTATCGAGGAAGGGCTGGTCCTGGCCGGCCGACACATGCGAATCGAATCCCTTGCCGGAGATCGTCAGCGCGAAGGTGCCCTGGGTTTCTTCGCAGGCGCGCACGCAGCGGTTGCAGACGATGCACTTGGACGCGTCGAAGGTGAAGTAGGGGTTGGATTCGTCTTTCTCGGCCTTGAGATGGTTGGCGCCGTCGTAGCCGTAGCGTACGTTGCGCAGACCCACGACGCCCGCCATGTCCTGCAGTTCGCAGTCGCCGTTGGCCGGGCAGGTCAGGCAGTCGAGCGGATGGTCCGAAATGTACAGTTCCATCACGCCGCGCCGCAGGTCGTGCAGCTTGGGGGTCTCGGTAAAGACCACCATGCCGTTCTCGGCGGGCGTCGTACAGGACGCCGGATAGCCGCGGCGGCCTTCGATCTGCACGAGGCACAGGCGGCACGATCCGAACGGTTCCAGGCTGTCGGTGGCGCAAAGCTTGGGGATGTTGATGCCGGCGTCCGCGGCCGCGCGCATCAGCGACGTGCCTTCGGGGACGGTGATCTCCTGGCCGTCGATGGTCAGGGTGACGGTCTTTTCGGACACGCGCGCCGGCGTGCCCATGTCGCGATCGCGCTTGATGACGGTTTCTAGCATGGCGGTCTCGGGTTCAGGCCGCGTGGGCGGCAGACTGGGAGGACTCGATGCCGAAGTCCTGCGGGAAATGGTTCAGCGCGGACAGCACCGGGTAGGGCGCCATGCCCCCCAGCGCGCACAGCGAACCGCCAAGCATCGTGTCGCACAGGTCGCGCAGCAGATGCACCTGCTGCTCGCGCTGGTCGCGGCTTTGGCCGCCAGCAGCGATCTTGTCGATGGTTTCCATCCCGCGCGTCGAACCGATGCGGCAGGGCGTGCACTTGCCACAGGACTCGATGGCGCAGAACTCCATGGCGTAGCGCGCCATGCGCGCCATGTCCACGGTGTCGTCGAAGGCCACCAGACCGCCGTGGCCGATCATGGCCGAGATCTGGATGTAGGCCTCGTAATCCAGCGGCACGTCCCATTGCGATTCGGGCAGATAGGCGCCCAGCGGACCGCCCACCTGCACCGCGCGCAGGGGCCGGCCGGACGCGCTGCCGCCGCCGAATTCGTACAGCAGATCGCGCAGGGAGAGGCCGAAGGCCTTTTCCACCAGCCCGCCTTGCTTGAGGTTGCCGGCCAGCTGGAACGGCAGCGTGCCGTGCGAGCGGCCCACGCCGTAGTCGCGGTAGTACGCCGCGCCCTTGGCCAGGATGATCGGCACGGTGGCCAGCGAGATGACGTTGTTGATGACGGTGGGCTTGCCGAACAGGCCCGAAATGGCCGGCAGCGGCGGTTTGGCGCGCACCACGCCGCGCTTGCCTTCCAGGCTTTCCAGCAGCGAGGTTTCTTCGCCGCAGATGTAGGCGCCGGCGCCCTTGCGCACTTCCAGATCGAAACGGCGGCCGCTGCCGTGCACGTCGTCGCCCAGCCAGCCCACGCTGCGGGCGCGCGCGATGGCGGCTTCGAGCGTGGCGATGGCGTGCGGATATTCGGACCGGACGTAGATGTAGCCGTAGGTTGCGCCGACGGCCAGGCCGGCGATGGTCATGCCTTCGATCAGGACGTACGGATCGCCTTCCATCAGCAGGCGGTCGGCAAACGTGCCCGAGTCGCCTTCGTCGGCGTTGCAGACGATGTACTTGGTGTCGCCGGGCGTACCCGCCACGGTCTTCCATTTGATGCCGGTGGGAAACGCAGCGCCGCCGCGACCGCGCAAACCGGATTCGACCATTTCGTCGACGATCTGGGCGGGCGCCATGGCCAGCGCGCGCTTCAGGCCCTGCAGCCCGCCATGCGCGGCGTAGTCCTGCAAGGACAGCGGATCGATCACGCCGACGCGGGCGAACGTCAGGCGCTCTTGATGTTTGAGATAGGGGATTTCCTCGGTCAATCCCAAGCGCAGCGCGTGGTCGCCGCCCGTGAGCCAGCCGGCGTCGAACAGCGCTGCCACGTCTTCCGGCTGCACCGGACCGTAGGCGATGCGCCCTTGCGGCGTGGTGATTTCGACCATGGGTTCCAGCCACAGCAGTCCGCGCGAGCCGTTGCGCACCACCTGCACGGATAGGCCGCGCTGGTCGGCGATGCGTTCGATATCGCGGGCGACGGTGTCCGCGTCCATGGCCAGCGCCGCGGCGTCGCGCGGCACATAGATGACGACGGGGGCGCTCATGGCGTGTCCTCCAGCGTGCGAGCCAGCAGGCGATCGAGCTTGGCTTCGGTGACGCGGGCGTGGGGCTGGCCGTCGATCATGACGGCGGGCGACTGCGCGCACAGCCCCAGGCAATACACCGGCTCGAGCGTGAAGTTGCCGTCCGGCGTGCTGCCGTGGAAGTCACAGCCCAGCGCGGTGCGCGCGTGGGCGGCCAGGCGTTCGCCGCCCATGGACTGACAGGCTTCGGCCCGGCAGACCTCGAGCGTGTGGTGTGCGGCCGGCTCGGTGCGGAAATGGGGGTAGAACGTGATGACGCCGTGGACTTCGGCGCGGGAGAGGTTCAGGGCCTCGGCGATGGTTTGCACCGCCTCGGCCGGAATACAGCCCAGTTCGTGCTGGACCGCGTGCAGCACTGGGAGCAGCGGGCCGGGCTGGTCTTGCAGCCGGGCCAGGATGCGGGCCGTGGCCGCGATGGCCGGGGTGGTGGATGCCTGGGCGGCGTCCAGGGCCAGCTTGCCGCCCCGGGCCCCACCGCTGGATGCCAGATCGGATTTTGCCTCGCGCAGGTGCACGTCGGTCTCCTCCTGTGTTGCGTGACCCCGTCAACGGGGGCTTATGTGTCGGCGGGATCGAGGGCAATTTATATGTTCAAAAAAACATATAAAGAGCGCATCCGCCGCGTTATTTGTGTACTCTAACGAGGTACTTGAACGCCTTCAATAAGAAATAAATGACATATAAGTTCCGAATCGGCCTGCGGCCGCAATGGACATTGGGCGGAGACGACGAGGCGACCCCGGTGCCGTTGCAGGACATGCTTGCGCTGCTGGCGGCCATCGACGCCACCGGCAACATCTCGGGCGCCTGCCGCGCCTGTGGACTGTCGTACCGCCACGCCTGGGGCGTGTTGCGGCGGTTCGAGTCCATCTTCGGCACGCAGCTGCTCATCACCAACCGCCGTCAGGGCACGCAGTTATCGCCCTTTGCGCAGCGCCTGCTCTGGGCCAACCGCCGCATCGAGGCGCGGCTGATGCCCACGCTGGACAGCATGGCGTCCGAACTTCAAGAAGAACTTGAACGCCTGCTGCCCGAAAGCGGTCCTCACCTGCGCCTGCACGCCAGTCACGGCTTTGCGGTGGAATCGCTGATGCAGCACATGAGCGGCCGCACGCCGGGCCTGGAACTGCGCTATCGCACGGCCATCGAAGCGCTGGCGTCGCTGGAACGGCACGAATGCGACCTGGCGGGTTTCCAGGTGCCGCTGGGCGAATTCGAATCCCCCATCATGGAACGCTACGCGCAGTGGCTGCATGCCGACGACTACATGCTGATCCACCTGGCCGTGCGCAACACGGGGCTGTTCGTCACCGCCGGCAATCCCAAGCAGATCCGCGGCATGGCGGATCTGGCGCGCCGCGACGTGCGCTTCGTGAACCGGCAGATCGGTTCCAGCACGCGCTATCTGGTCGGCCTGATGCTGCAGCGCGCGGGCGTGTCGATCGGCGAAGTGCAGGGCTACGAGACCAACGAATTCACCCACATGGCGATCGCCGCGCACATTGCCAGCGGCATGGCCGACACCGGGGTGGGTGTTGAAACGGCGGCCTGCCGATTCGGACTGGACTTCATCCCCTTGGTGCGCGAGCGCTATTTCTTCGCCATCCGCAAGGCGTCGTTGGACACCCCGGCCATGCAGGATCTGCTGTCCATCATGCGCGGGCCGGACTATGTCGGTTACGTGGGCCAGCTCGTCGGCTACGACGCCCGCGATACCGGCCGCCTGCAGACCTTGGAAGAGGCGTTCCCCCGTGAACGCGCGCCGCGATCCGCCGGGATATGATGTGCCAATGAGCAAAGTGATTTTCCTTGCCGATCACCGCGGCGCGCCGCTTTCCGTGGCGCCCGGGGAACTGCCGCCGCCCGGGCAGCCCGCGCTGGACCAGCGCGCGCGTCCGCTGCGCGACTTGCGCATTTCCGTCACCGACCGCTGCAACTTCCGCTGCACCTACTGCATGCCGCGCGAGGTCTTCGACAGCAGCTACAGCTTCATGCCGCATTCGGCGCTGCTGTCCTTCGAGGAAATCAGCCGGCTGGCCGGCATCTTTACGCAGTTGGGCGTGGAAAAGATACGCCTGACCGGCGGCGAGCCGCTGCTGCGCAAGCACATCGAAAACCTGGTTGGCATGCTGGCCGATTTGCGCACGCCGCAGGGCCGGCCGCTGGACTTGACGCTTACCACCAACGGGAGCGTGCTCGCGCGCAAAGCTGCCGCACTGAAAAGCGCCGGCCTCACGCGCGTAACGGTCAGCCTGGATGCACTGGATGCGGCCATGTTCCAGGGCATGAGCGACAGCGGTTTCACGCCGGACGACGTGCTGCGCGGCATCGATGCGGCGGCGGACGCGGGCCTGGCGCCCGTCAAGGTCAACATGGTGGTGCGCAAGGGGCTGAATGACGGGCAGATCCTGCCGATGGCCGAGCGTTTCCGCCACAGCGGCCACATCTTGCGCTTCATCGAATACATGGATGTCGGCAACAGCAATGGCTGGAACCTCGACGAAGTGGTGCCGTCGCGCGAAGTGCTGGACCGCATCGGCGCTGTGTACCCGCTGGAGCCCGTGGAATCAGTGGAAATGGGCCGCGTGGCCGAACGCTGGCGCTACGTGGACGGCGGCGGCGAGATCGGCGTCATTTCCAGCGTCACGCACGCCTTCTGCGGCGGCTGTACGCGGGCCCGCCTGTCGCCTGAAGGCAAGCTTTACATGTGCCTCTTTGCCCACGACGGCCACGACCTGCGCGCCCCGTTGCGCGACGGCGCGACGGACGAGGAAATGGCGCGCATCCTGGCGGGCATCTGGTCCGCGCGCGGCGACAACTATTCCGAGCTGCGCGGCCAGAACATGGCGGACCCGTCCCGCAAGATCGAGATGAGCTACATCGGTGGTTGATTTTCCATTTGCACGCGGCGCCGTCGCCGGGTTGATCCTGGCCGGCGGCCAGGGTTCCCGCATGAAAGGGCAGGACAAGGGGCTGGTCGTCTTGCGCGGCGAACCGATGGTGGCGCATGTGGCGCGCCGATTGGCGCCGCAGGTCGGACGCCTGATCATCAGCGCGAACCGGCATGCCCCCTTGTATGCGCAATACGGCCAGGTCGTCGCGGACGGCGCGCCGGAACTGGGTGAATGGCAAGGACCGTTGATGGGTATCGCGGCGGCGTTGTCCGCGGTCTCTGTGCAAGACGATGATGCGACGGATGGCGATGACCGGGACTTGATCCCCGAAATCGCCGGGACTGATCGCACTGCATCGAATACCGCTACGCCGCAATGGCTGATCGTCTCGCCCTGCGACACCCCTTTCGTCCCCGCAGACGTGACAAGCCGCCTGATCGGCGCGGCGCAAGCGGCAAAGGCGCCAATCGCCTATGCCGTTGCCCACGGTCAGCGGCACTCCGCCTGCATGGCGCTGCGGACGGCATTGCTACCTGAATTGCTGGCCTACCTGCGCGGCGGCGACCGCAAGGTCGGGCTGTGGCAGGCGAGGGCGGGCGCGGTCGAAGCGGTGTTCGACGACGCGCCGCTACATGCCTTCATGAACGTCAACACGCCAGAGGATCTGGCGCTGGCGGAACGCTACGCCAGCCAGTGACGCAGGTCGTAGTACGAGACCGAATCCCGGTCCTGCACCTGCACATCCGCCGGCAGGCGCGCCAAGCCGGTGGACCACGGCAATGAGCTGATCACGCCCGACCCCTGGTGGCCGTACGGCACGAGCTCGCTGCCGCCTTCGTCCGCCACCCGGCACTGCACACGCAGGAACTCCTCGCGGCCATCCTGACGCGGTTGCGCGGTGCGCAGCGGCAGTTGGCTGACCGGCGGGAAGATGGCTTCGCGGCCCTGCATGCGGCGCATCAGCGGCGTCACCAGCGTGGCAAACACGGCATAGGCCGACACCGGATTGCCGGGCAGGCTGACCACGGGCTTGCCGTCGATCTGCGCCAGCGCCACCGGCTTGCCGGGCTTCATGCGCACCTTCCACAGCGTCAGCTCGCCGCCCAGCGCGGCCAGCGCCGGCTTGACCAGATCGCGCTCGCCGACCGACACGCCGCCCACGCTCAGGACCAGATCGCAATCGGCCAGCAGGGCCTTGAAGGCGGCCAGCAGGTCGGCTTCGGTATCGCGCGCGTGCAGCACGTGGACAGGCAGGGCGCTCATGCCGCGCACCATCGCCGCCAGCATCGGGCCGTTGGAGTTGTAGATCTGTTCCGTGGCGCGCGGCTGGCCCGGCAGGACGAGTTCGTCGCCCGTGGTCAGGATGCCGACGCGCAACTGACCGTAGACCGGAATGGTGGCCATGCCTTGCGAGGCCAGCAGCGCAACATGCGCAGCCTGCAGCAGCGTGCCCGCTGGCAGCAGCGCGGCGCCCGCCATCGTGTCTTCGCCGCGGCGGCGGATGTGCTGGCCCGGGCGCGGCTCGCGCGAGATCTGCACGTGGTTGTCGGCTTCGGTCGTGTCTTCCTGCATGACGACTACATCGGCGCCTGCGGGAATCACACTGCCGGTGAAGAGGCGGATGGCGTGGCCGGGTTTCAGCGGCTCGGGCACATCGCCCGCGTAGCAGCGCTGCTGGATGGGCAAACGGGCGTCGGGGCTCCAGTCGGCCAGGCGCAGGGCATAGCCGTCCATGGCGCTGTTGTCGGCCGGCGGAATGTCCACCGTGGCGTCAAGATGGGTGGCGAGCACCCGGCCGCTGGCCTGCGACAGGTCGACGTGTTCGGTGCGTTGGAGGGGGGCGGCGGCGTTGGCCAGCAGGGTTTGGGCTTGATCGAAATCCAGCATGGGTCAGGCTTCTTCTTCGCGTTTCGGAAATTGCGAGGCGAAATTGCAGGGGCCGTGGCCGCTGTCGAGCTGCTCGCGCAGGATCTTCGTCCAGGCGGTTTCGCAGGCATTGTTCGAGCCCGGCAGGCAGAAGATCAGCGTCTGGTTGGCCGACCCCGCGAACGCGCGCGACTGGATCGTGGAGCTGCCGATCTCGGTGTAGGAGATCTGGCGGAAGAGTTCGCCGAAACCTGGAATTTCGCGGTCCAGCAGCGGCAGGATGGCCTGCGGCGTGTGATCGCGATGCGAGAAGCCCGTGCCGCCGGTGGTCAGGATGACCTGCACTTCCGGGTCGGCGATCCAGTCGCTGATGACGCGGCGGATCTGGTAGATGTCGTCGCGCACGATGTCGCGCCGCACACACTGGTGACCGGCTTGCGCAAGACTGTTCGCCAGCAGGTTGCCGGACGTGTCGTCGCCCGCGCTACGGGTGTCGCTGATCGTCAGTACGCCGCAGCCCAACGGGACCGGGATGGCTTCGCTCATGGATTTTCCTTTTTGTCGGCAGTGTCTTCATCCCAGGCGTCCGTGCGGTCCTGGTCGGATTGGCGCTGTTCCACCCAGAAGCTGTCGCCGCCCGCCAGGGTTTCGCGCTTCCAGAAGGGCGCGCGCGTCTTGAGCGCGTCGATGATGTATTCGCAACCGCGGAAGGCGTCGCCGCGATGGGCGCTGGCTGCCGCCACGAAGACGATCTGTGCGTTGCGGTGCAGCGCGCCGACGCGGTGCACGATGACGGTGCCGGCCAGATTCCAGCGCGCGCGGGCGGTGTCGGCAATCTCTTCGAGCTCGCGCTCGCACATGCCCGGGTAGTGTTCGAGAAACAGCGTATCGGTGGGGGTGTCCGGCGCGTAGTCACGCACGTAGCCCACGAAGGTGACAATGCCGCCCACGCCGGGGCCGGCGGATTCCCGTAGTGCGGCGGTGAGCGCCGCGCCGTCGAAGTCGGCTTCCTGGACGCGGATCATGGCCTCAGCCTCCGGTGACCGGTTCAAACACCGCGACCTCGTCGCCCGCGCGGATCGGGGCGCTGGGCTTGGCGTGTGTCTGATTGATGGCCAGCTTCAGGCGCGCGGCCGGTTCCAATTGGGGATAGCGTTCGCCCAGCGCGGCAAGCAGCTGCGCGCCGGTGGAGTCGCCTTCCAGGGGCCAGGTTTCATTGCGCTTGCCGACCAGTTCGGCCACACGCGCGAAGTACAGCAGATTAATCGTTGCGCCATTCACCGCTTTTACCTCCCGCCTTGTACTTAAGGCGAACTTGTTCGATCACGATGCCTTTGTCGGCCGCCTTGCACATGTCGTAGATGGTCAGCGCGGCAACGCTGCACGCCATCATGGCTTCCATTTCGACGCCCGTCTTGTAGCTGGTGCGGCAGGTGGACAGGATGTCGATGCGATGCTCGGCGTCGTTCAGGGCGAATTCCACGCCGACGAACGACAGCGGCAGGCTGTGACACAGGGGGATCATATCGGCGCAGCGCTTGGCGGCCAGGATGGCGGCCACGCGCGCCGTGTTCAGCACCTCTCCCTTGCCCTGGCCCGGCTGGGTCAGCAGGCCATAGGCCACGGCGTTCATGCGGATGCTGGCGGCGGCGACCGCCACGCGTTCGGTGTCCGTCTTGGCGATGACGTCGACCATGCGGACCTGGCCGGCTTCGTCCAGGTGACTCAAGGTGGGGGTGGTCTCGGACATGGAAATCGGGATCAAGAATTGTTAATGAATGAAAAGAGCGGGGCCGGGCAAGCCGGCCGGGTCCGCTGTTCCGCCTATGATAGACGAGCGTTACAGGGGGCGCGATAATCGCGCCTGCAGTCAGTGGAAGGTTGGATCGCCTTCAATATGTATCAGGAGACTTTCAATGCCCGTGCGGATGCCCAAGCTACGGTTCACCCGACGCGCCGGCAAGATTCTCCTGGGTATTGTGGCGTTCGTGCTGATTCTGTTTGGCGTTGCGGCCTGGCAAGTGCCAAAGGTGCTGCACGGCGTGCTGACTGACGATGTCTCGAAGATGATCGGCCGCGACGTTTCCGTCGGCAAGATCACCTTCAATCCGTTCACGCTGACCGTCCGCGCGCAAGACCTTGCCGTGGCGCAGCCCGGCGCGCAGACGCCGCTGCTGACCTTGGCCGAACTGGATGCCAGCGCGTCGTGGACATCGCTGTTCTGGTTCGCGCCGGTGGTCGATCGTCTGACGCTGCGGCAGCCTACCATCGCCATCGTCCGCGAAGACGTCCTGCGCTTCAATTTCTCTGACATAGAACAACGCGTCGCCGAATTGGCCGCCGCCAAGCCTGACGAGCCGCCCAAGCCGGACGAAGGCCTGCCGCGTTTCTCGCTGAACAACATGGTGATCGAGAACGGCACGATCACGTTGGACGACAAGGTCACCGGCCGCAAGCAGGTTGTCGACGAGTTCGCCATCGGCATCCCGTTCATCTCGACCTTCGGCTATGCGACCGATATCGACGTGCAGCCGCGCCTGCACCTGCGCATCAACGGCAGTCCGTTCGACCTGACCGGCGTGGCGCGCCCATTCGACGTGGTGCCTTCGTCCACACTTCGCGTGGCCTTTGACGGCCTGCAACTGGAAAAGTGGGCCGACGTCTGGCCGATGCCGCTGCCGTTCAAGGTCGAGAGCGCGCTGCTGGATTCGAACCTGCAGGTCGTTTTCGAGCAGCCCAAGGACGCGCCGCCCAAGATCCGCGTCGTCGGCGATCTGGGGCTGCGCCGTCTGGATTTGCGGGATGCGTCCGGTGGCGATCTGGCCGCATGGAGCGCGTTGACCGTCAGCCGGCTGGAACTGGAGCCGATCGCGCGACAGGTGTATATCGGCGAGGTCGGGCTGTGGGCGCCGCAGATCCAAGTGCGGCGTCATGCCAATCAACATCTGAACTGGCAGGATGTTGTCGCCGGGCTGAAGGCGCTGGGCGGGGTGGAACCGACCGCCACGCCTGTGCGGGACGAAATGCGCAAGGCAAGCGGACTGAAGCCGCTGGCTGCGGGCGGGACGCCTGCTGCGGCTGGGGCCGCGGCTACGCCTGGGACGCCCCCTGCGCCTGGAGCGCAGGCCCCGGTTGCTGTGCC
>DMTA01000532.1:0-4252 GCA_003454835.1 Achromobacter sp.
GTGATCTCCGCTGACCGCATCTTCACGGCCCGCGTCAACGCGACATCCAGCAGGTGGTGCACCGGCGCGGTGTGCGGCGATGTGGCCGTCACGTCATACATGCCGAAATACACCAAGGCGCCGCCAACCGCGCCTGCGGTGGCGGCAGCGGCAACGAGCGTGAGTGCGGCAGTGCGCTTCCAGCGCTTCATGGCGCCCCCGCCTTGCGGTCCGCGCGCTGCATCAGATAGGCGGCAACGTCCTCGGCGTCGGCCTGTTGCAGCCCGGTGTCGGGCATGGCCGTCAGGGAATTCACGGCAGGCGGGTCCATCAGCCAGCGCACCAGATTTTCAGGGGTGTTGGGCAGCAGACCGGCAACGTACGCCTGCCGCGCCATGTTGCCCAGCGGCGGCCCGATGCGAGTCGCCGGACCGCTGACGCCGGGCACGGTATGACACGCGGTGCAGCCGTGCTCGGCAATCAGCCGGCGGCCTCGGTCGGGGTCAGCCCGTTCGCGCAATCCGCCGGCCGCGTCCGCAGGAAAGAGCGGCGGCTTGTCTTCCTGACACGCGCCCAGCAGCAACATCGCAGCCAGGGCCGGTAGCAGGCGGTTGGGTCGGGCTAGCCGGCGCAATGCCGTCTCCTGAATCGCGCGGTTTGGCGCACAACCTGGACTCGTCAGCAACTCCTGTGCCTGCGTTTCGGCTCCGTACGCGGGCACGAAAGATGCTGACGATGCCTCTCGCGGGCCGGCGGCCCGTTGGCCTCGTCGGCCCACGCGCGCCGGGTCATCCACCACAAGAACATGGCGAAAATCCTTCTTATCGTGCTCGCCGCCGCGTTGCCCTTTGCCGCATCGGCTCAACCCAGCGGCGAGGACGCCGCGCGGATCGCCGAGATCGGCTGGGTCCTTTACGTGGGTGCGGCGGCGATCTTCGTCGTAGTGGCCGCGCTGCTGGCGCTCGCGATGTTCGGTCCGGTGACGCTGCGCCGCCGGCTTTCCCAGCCCGGGCTCATCGTCGGTGCGGGCATCGCGTTTCCCGTCGTGGCGTTGACCGCCCTGCTGATCTACGTGCTGACGCCTTCCCCATCGGCGGCCCGGGACGCGGCATCGTTTGCCGCGCGCATCGAAGTCACCGGCGAATTGTGGTGGTGGCGCGTGCGCTATCTGGATGCGTCCGGCGGCTTGCTCTTCGAGACTGCCAACGAGATCCGCATCCCCACGGGCAAGCCCGTGCAATTCCTGCTCAAGTCCGACAACGTGATCCACAGCTTCTGGATTCCCGAACTGGGCGGCAAACTCGACATGATCCCAGGCCGCGTGAACCGGATGCGCGCGCTGGCACGGACCCCGGGCACGTTTCGCGGCCACTGCGCCGAATATTGCGGCGCGCAACACGCGCAGATGCTGTTCGACGTGCAGGCGGTGAACGCCGAGGCCTTCGACGCCTGGGTGCAGGCGCAACGCCAGCCGGCAGTCGCGCCCGACGCCGCGTTGAAACCGGCGGCCGAGCTATTCAATCAGGCCTGTGCGCAATGCCACACGGTGCGCGGAACTGAGGCGCGCGGCACGCTGGGACCGGACCTCACCCATGTGGGCAGCCGCCCGTCCCTTGCGGCGGGCATATTGCCGAACAACGTGGGCGCGATGGGCGGGTGGATCGCCGGCAGCCAGCAGATCAAGCCCGGCAATGGCATGCCGTCCTTTGACCGATGGCCCGGCGAGGACTTGCGCGCCGTGGCCCGTTACCTGGAAGGGCTGAAGTGACGCGCCAGACATCCCCGACCGAGCTTCCCAACGCGCTGCCGCGGCCCGAAGGCGAACTCGAGCAGCTTGAACGCGCCTGGAAGCGACCCACGGGATGGCGCGCACTCACGGTCGTGAACAACACGTCCATCGGCCTGCTGTACATCGCCACTGCGTTGCTGTTTTTCATCCTGGCCGGCGTGCTGGGGCTGATGATGCGCACCCAGCTGGCCGCGCCGGACAGCAACCTGATCGGCCACGAACTCTATAACCAGCTCTTCACCATGCACGGCACGGTGATGATGTTTCTGTTCGCGGTGCCGGCCGTCGAAGCCGTGGCCGTGCTGCTGCTGCCCAACATGCTGGGCGCGCGCGACCTGCCGTTTCCGCGGCTGTCGGCCTATGCCTACTGGGCTTACGCGATCGGCGGGCTGGTGTTCTTCTGCAGCATCTTCGTGGGGTTGGCGCCCGACGGCGGCTGGTTCATGTATCCGCCGCTGACCAGCACCCAATACTCGCCCGCAGTGAACGCCGACCTGTGGCTGCTGGGCATCGGCTTCATCGAGATTTCGGCAATTGCGGGCGCCATCGAGTTGGCCATCGGCATCCTGCGCACGCGCGCGCCCGGCATGACGCTCGACAAGATCCCCGTGTTCGCCTGGGTGATGCTGGTGTTCTGCGGCATGGTGATCATTGCATTTCCGGCGGTCATCGTGGCTACGGCCCTGCTGGAGCTGGAGCGCGCCTTCGACATGCCGTTCTTCATTGCCGAGCGGGGCGGCGATCCGTTGCTGTGGCAGCACCTGTTCTGGTTCTTCGGCCACCCGGAGGTCTACATCATCTTCCTGCCCGCCGCCGGCATGGTGTCGATGATGATTCCCGCGATGACCGGCACGCCGCTGGTCGGCTATCGCCTGGTGGTGCTGGCGGTCGTGTCGACGGGGTTCCTCAGCTTCGGCCTGTGGGTGCACCACATGTTTGCGACCGGCATTCCGCAGCTGTCGCTCAGCTTCGCGTCGGCCGCCAGCATGGCGGTGTCGGTCCCGACCGCCATCCAGATCTTCGCGTGGATCGCCACCCTTGCCGCCGCCGTCCGGCTGCGCCCGCTCAAGACGCCGACGCTGTTCATCCTGGGATTCTTTTTCGTATTCGTGATCGGCGGGCTGACGGGTGTGATGGTGGCCGTGATTCCGTTCGACCTGCAGGCGCACGACACCTACTTCGTTGTTGCGCACCTGCATTACGTGCTGTTCGGCGGCATGGTGTTCCCGCTGTTCGCGGCGTTCTACTACTGGACGCCGTTCATCAGCGCGCGGCGGTTGTCAGAGCGGCTGGGCCGCTGGGCCTTCTGGCTGATGTTCGTGGGCTTTAACGTCGCCTTCTTTCCGATGCACTTCACGGGGCTGGCCGGCATGCCGCGCCGCGTCTACACCTATGCCGAAAGCCAGGGCCTGGGTCCGCTGAACCTGCTGTCGACCGTGGGCGCCTACCTGATCGCCGCCGGGGTGCTCGTCTTCCTGATCGACCTGGCGCGCAACTTCCGGCCGACCATCGACAACAATGCGGGCAACGTCTGGGACGCCGGCACGCTGGAGTGGCTGCCCAGCGGCAGCTACGGGCTGCGCAGCGTGCCTACGGTCACCAGCCGCGAGCCGTTGTGGGATCAGCCGGGCCTTGCGCGGCAGGTCACCGATGGCCAGCATTACCTGCCCAACTCCCCGGCTGGCCTGCGCACCACGCTGGTGACCAGCGCGCTGGATGCCCGGCCCGACTACGTGCTGCCGCTGCCAGGCCCCGCGTGGTCGCCGCTGCTGGCCGCCGTGGGCACTGCGGGATTCTTCCTGCTGCTGACCTTCAAGCTGATGGCGCTGGCGGCAGCGTTTGGTGTGCTGGCCGTCGTCTCGCTGTGGCGCTGGCTGTGGGACGCGGATACCGGTCCGGATTACCCGCCGGTGGAGATTGGCGGCGGCCTGCGGCTGCCCATGATGTGTACGGGCAGCGCGTCGCATGCGTCGTGGGCGATGGTGCTGCTGCTGATCGTCTGCGCCAGCATCTTTGGCTCGTTGCTGTTCAGCTATCTGTTCCTATGGACCACGAATCCGCAGGACTGGCCCGCCGCCCGCGCGCTGCCCTCGGCGGGGTGGCCAATGTTGTCGACCGCCATGCTGTTGGCAGCCGGCGCCCTTGCAGCGGCCGCCGGACGGTTGATGACGCAGGACCGGCAAGCCGCGCTGCGTTGGTGCGTCGCAGGCGCGGCGCTGTTGCTGACGGCAGCACCCGCGCTGGACCTGACCTCGCAATGGCAGGCGGGGCTCCGCCCCCAGACCTCTGCCTACACGGCAGCGACTTTCGCCGTCGCGGGCCTTCAGGCGCTCTTCGGCGGGATCTCGGCCGTGATGGCCATCTTTACGGTGGCGCGGTCGCTGGCCGGACGGCTCAGCCCCACGCGCCGCGCGGCGTTCGACACCACCCGGGCGATGTTGTTCTACACCGTGGCGCAGGGGCTGATCGCGCTGGCGCTGCTGC
>DMTA01000532.1:4444-4699 GCA_003454835.1 Achromobacter sp.
GATCGCGCTGGCGCTGCTGCACGCCTTTCCGCGGCTGACGGGGTAAGGCATGAAGACGCGCTTCTCGGTCGAACTGCTGTACCTCATCGCCGGCCCGCTGATCTGGCTGGTGCACTTTCTGTTCATCTACGTCGTCAACGCGCTGGCCTGCGCGCGCTCGGCGCTGACCGGCCTGTGGCTTGGACTGCCGGTGTCGTCGTGGATCATCGTGGCCGGTGGCGCGGCGGCATTGGGCGGGATGGCGCTGGCCGCGTG
>DMTA01000116.1 GCA_003454835.1 Achromobacter sp.
TAAGGTCAGTTTTGTTGGATCCAGCGGCGGACCAGATCGATGGTCGGGCCGGAGAACGCCTCGTCGGACTGCAGCAGTGCGAAGTCGCCGGCGCCGATGCCGTCCAGCACGCTGGCGATGGCCTGGCCGTGGTCGGGCTCGTCCTGGATGTCTTTGACGCGGCTGCCTTGCGCCAGGCCCTGGCGTAGCAGTGCGCGGGCCTCGCCGGAGGGGCGCTTGCTGCGCACGGTCGCGTCGTCATACAGGACCACGCGGTCGAAGGCGTCGCCAAGCAGCTTGCCCTGTTCGATCAGGTCCGCATCACGGCGGTCCGCGCCGGCCGAGTACACGGCGGCGCGCTTGGCGGACGGAAACTGATCGATGGCCGTAATCAGCGGGCGCAGCGCGGACGCGTTGTGCACGTCGTCCACGACCACCGTGGCGCCATTGCGCTCGAACAGCGTGAACTGCCACGGCGCGTCGGCCTGGTCGATGTCGAAGGTCTCGATGCCGGCGCGGATCAGTTCCACCGGAATGTCCAATGCCCACGCCGAACCCACGGCCGCCAGCACGTTTTCAACCTGGAAGGCCACGCGGCCACCGTGCGTCAGCGGGATGGCGGCCACGTCGGCCAGGCGTTCTTCCTGGCTGCCCTGCGCCAGCACGATGCTGCCGTCGCGCACGAACACCGCGCGTCCGTCCTGGGCCAGATGCTGCACGATGGCGGGCAGGGCGGGGTCGATGCCGAAGAAGATCACGCCGCCGTCGCAGAGCTCGGCCATTTCCACGACGCGAGGATCGCGCGCGTTCAGCACGGCCACGCCGCCGGGCAGGACCACGTCGACCTGCGTGCGGAACACGTTGAACAGGCGTTCCGTTTCGTTGATGTCGAAGTCGCCGAGATGATCGCCGTCGTCGATGTTGGTGACCACGCCGACCTGGCATCGATCGTAGGCCAGGCCCTGGCCAAGGATCACGCCGCTGTCATTTTCGATGACGGCGGCGTCCACGTTGCGGTTCATGAGCAAGCGCGTGCCCGACGCGAAGTCGGCGCGGTCGCCCTTTTGAACGAGACGGCGGTCCAGGTAAAGGCCTTCGCTGCACGCGAGGCCGGTGCGCTTGCCGGACAGGTGCAAGAGGCGCGCGACCAGTCGGGCGACGACGGTCTTACCGTTGGTGCCCGTCACGCCCACGATGGGAATGCGGCCCGCGTCGCCTTCAGGGAAGAGGTGATCGACGATGGCGCGGCCCACGGGGCGCGGCGTGCCGTCGGCGGGCTTCAGGTGCATCAACAGGCCCGGTCCGGCGTTGACTTCGACGATGGCGCCGCGCTGTTCGTCCAGCGGGCGCGTGATGTCTTCGGCCACAAGGTCCACGCCGGCGATATCCAGGCCGACGATGCGCGCCGCCAGGGTGACGGTGGCGGCAACGCTGGGGTGGACGCGATCGGTCACGTCGAACGCGACATTGCCGCTGCGCTGCACCAGCACGCGCTGGCCTTCGGGCGGCACGCTGTCTTCCGACAGGCCCTGGCGCGCGATTTCCAGCCGGGCGGCGGAATCCAGGCGCACGGGATTGAGCGGATGGTTTTCGGTGCGGCCGCGGCGGGGGTCGGTATTGATCTGGCTGTCGATGAGGTCGGTGATGGTCGACTTGCCGTCGCCCGTCACCCATGCGGGTTCGCCGGCGGCAGCCGCGACCATGCGGTTGCCCACCACCAGCAGGCGGTGTTCGTTGCCCAGCACGAAGCGTTCGACGATGACGCCGCTGCCTTCGTCCACGGCGACGCGATAGGCCGAGACCACTTCCTCGCGGGTCGTCAGGTTGGTGAAAACCCCGCGGCCATGGTTGCCGTCGTAGGGCTTGACCACCACGGGCAGGCCGATGTCCTCGGCGGCGTCCCAGGCGTCTTCCTCGCTTTCAACCAGGCGACCCTCGGGCACCGGCACGCCGCAGGTCGACAGCAGTTCCTTGGTCAGGTCCTTGTCGCGCGAAATGCCTTCGGCGATGGCGCTGGTGCGATCGGTCTCGGCCGTCCAGATGCGGCGCTGCGCCGAGCCGTAGCCGAATTGGACGAGGTTGCCCTCAAAAAGACGGATATAGGGAATATCGCGATCGTCGGCCGCGTCCACGATGCAGGCGGTGCTGGGACCGAGGCAGTGGCGGTCGACCAGGCTGCGCAGCTTGGCCACGGTGGCGGGCACGTCGAACGGCCGGTCCTCGATGGCGGCCATGACGAGGTCGCGCGCTTCGTTCAAGGCGGTGCGGGTGACCTGTTCCTGCCAGGCGCGCACGACGACCTTGTAGACGCCCCGCTTGGAGGTTTCGCGCGCCTTGCCGAAGCCGCCGCGCAGGCCGGCCAGGTTCTGCAGTTCCAGGGTGACGTGTTCAAGAATGTGGCCGGGCCACGTGCCTTCTTTCAGGCGGGACAGAAAACCGCCGCGCACGCCGGGGCTGCATCGATGCTCGATCAGCGTCGGCAGCCATTCGGTCAGCCGCTCATAAAATCCGGGAATCGTGTTGGAGGGGTAGTCCTCCAGTTCGCCGATATCCACCCATGCTTCAAGGACCGGGCGATACGTCCAAATGTTCGGGCCGCGCAAAGCCACGACATCGATAAATTCAATGTCTTTCTTTTTCATGTTTTAATTTGCTCGAGAAGCAGGTTGGCACGCGCGGACGCCCCTATGCAAGACCGCGAATTTGTTGGGGTTGCGCCTTAAGAATAATGCCAACGAGTGGGGGATCCCAGATATTCCTGATTAGAAAAATCGGCTGATACTATACGACGCCTTCAAGGCGTGAACTCGTTGTGTTGTAAGGAAGGGACACGTTTGCCGCCGACGGCGTCAAACCGGTTGCCGCCTAGTAGGGCAGAGTCCTGGCCCGGTATGCGTTCCAATGAAAAAACCAAACCTGCTTTCCGGCCTTGCCGACGCATTTCCTGCCCGCTGGCGGGATGAAATCCGCACCGAACTGGCGGATGACGAAACCCTTCTGGCTTGGGTCGAAATAGACCTCGATCAGCGTTTGAAATTTCAGCCGGGTCTGGTCGCCGTGACCGATCAACGGCTGATCGCCCGCCTCCCCGACGATTCCGGTTGGGAATCCTGGCCATACGGCCCTCAATTGAAGCTATCTCTCAGCGATCATGCCGGCGCCGCCGTGCTTGAGCTGCACGATGACACCGGTCGTCTGGGCGTCTGGCGATTCACGCTGGCCTGCAATCCCGCCGCGTTGAGGCTGTTGGCTCAGTTCGAAACGCAGCAGTCGATCCGGCTGTCGGGCAAACCGGCAGAAGCGCTGGAAGAACGCACCTGCACTATCTGTAATAACGTCATTCCCGCAGGCGAGGAAGAATGCCCGACCTGCAACCAGGAACAGGCCGCGCCGTCGACCACCTGGGCGCTCTTGCGGCTGTGGCGTTTTGCGCGGCCATATCGCGGCCCGTTGTTTGCCGGGTTTCTACTGACGCTGCTCGGCACCGCGGCCACGCTGGTGCCGCCGTATTTGACGATGCCGCTGATGGACGACGTGCTGATTCCGTTCCAGAACGGCGCGCCCATTGATTACAGCCTCGTGCGGCTTTATCTGGGCGGCCTGTTGGGATCGGCCATTCTGGCGTGGGGGCTGGGTTGGGCGCGCACGTATATTCTGGCTTGGGTCAGCGAACGCATCGGCGCGGATCTGCGCACCACCACTTACGCGCACCTGCAGCAACTGTCGCTTGAATATTTTGGCGGCAAGCGCACCGGCGATCTGATTTCTCGCATCGGCAGCGAAACCGACCGCATCTGTGTATTCCTGTCGCTGCACCTGCTGGACTTCGCCACCGACATCCTCATGATCGCCATGACGGCGATCATCCTGATCAGCATCAATCCGTGGCTTGCGCTGGTCACGCTGGTGCCGCTGCCGTTCATCATCTGGATGATCCACGCCGTGCGCGATCGCCTGCGGCATGGCTTCGAAAAGGTCGACCGCATCTGGTCCGAGATCACGAACGTGCTGGCCGACACCATTCCCGGCATCCGCGTGGTCAAGGCGTTTGCGCAGGAAAAACGCGAGGTCGCGCGCTTCCGCGAAGCCAACAACCGCAACCTGGAAGTCAACGATCGCGTCAACACCACGTGGTCGCTGTTCTCGCCGACGGTCACGCTGCTGACTGAGGTTGGCCTGCTGGTGGTGTGGATCTTCGGCATCTGGCAGGTGTCGCAAAAGCAGATCACCGTGGGCGTGCTGGCCGCGTTCCTGGCGTATATCGGGCGCTTTTACATGCGCCTGGATTCCATGAGCCGCATCGTGTCGGTCACGCAGAAGGCCGCGGCCGGCGCCAAGCGCATCTTCGACATTCTGGACCACGTGTCCAGCGTGCCGGAACCGCAGAATCCCGCCAAAATGCCGCACATCAACGGCCGCATCGCACTGCGCGACGTGGGCTTTCGCTACGGCAACCGCCAGGTCATCCGTGGGTTGAATCTGACCATCGCGCCGGGCGAAATGATCGGGCTGGTGGGCCACAGCGGGTCGGGCAAGAGCACGCTGATCAACCTGATCTGCCGTTTCTACGACGTATCTGAAGGCGCCGTGCTGGTGGATGGCGCCGACATCCGTTCGGTGCGCGTGGCCGACTATCGCCGCAATATCGGGCTGGTGCTGCAGGAGCCTTTCCTGTTCTTCGGCACCATCGCCGAGAACATTGCCTATGGCCGGCCGGACGCCACGCGCGACGAGATCGTGGCCGCGGCGCGCGCGGCGCATGCGCACGAATTCATCCTGCGCCTGCCGCACGGCTACGACTCGCTGGTGGGCGAGCGCGGCCAGGCCTTGTCCGGCGGCGAACGCCAGCGCATCTCGATCGCGCGTGCCCTGTTGATCGACCCGCGCATCCTGATCCTGGACGAAGCGACGTCGTCAGTGGACACCACGACCGAGAAAGAAATTCAGAAGGCCCTGGACAACCTGGTCCGCGGCCGCACCACCATCGCAATTGCGCACCGCCTGAGCACGTTGCGCAAGGCCGACCGGCTGGTGGTCCTGGACCGCGGCCAGATCGTGGAGCAGGGCCCGCACGAAGAACTGATGGCCCGCGAGGGCGCCTACTATCGCCTGTATCAGGCGCAGGCGCGTCAGGCGGAAGCCGACGCGCAGGCGTCGGGCAGCGAAGACATGGCCGCCGTGGCCTGACGCGCAAACGGAACACTCGCCATGACCTTGCCGTTCTTTCAATTGCGCCGCAACGCCTTCGGCCGCCTGGAGTTCCAGTCCGCCGACGGTGAATCGCACGAAGGCGTCATTCCGGTGCGCGCGTTCCCGATCAGCGAGGCCGGCCGCGGACTGTCGCTGGTGACGAGCGACGGACACGAGCTGTTGTGGATCGAACATCTGTCTGACGTCCCCGCCGAGCCGCGTGCCCTGATCGAAGAGGAACTCGCCAGCCGCGAGTTCATGCCCGAAATCCGCAAGCTGTCCAGCGTGTCCACCTACGCCACGCCCAGCGTCTGGAAAGTGGACACCGACCGCGGCCCGACGTCGTTTACGCTACGCGGCGAAGAAGACATCCGCCGCCTGTCCGCACAGACGCTGCTCATTGCCGACAACCACGGCATCTTCTATCTGGTGCGCGATATCCAGTCGCTGGACAAGCACAGCCGCAAGCTGCTGGACCGCTTTCTCTGACGGTTCAGGCGGTCTTTCCTGAGTCGGTGTCAGACACCGCCGCCAGCCTCACTCACCCCGCCCCTTGAACGGCGTGTGCGATTCCAGCTCGCCCAGATAGTCCGACACCGCCGCCGTTTCCTCGTCCAGGAAGTTCTGGATAGCCTCGGCGAATCCCGGATGCGCCACCCAGTGCGCTGACCATGTCGGCGTGGGCAGCAATCCGCGCGCCATCTTGTGTTCGCCCTGCGCGCCGCCCTCGAAGCGCGCGAAGCCATGCGCGATGCAATACGCGATGGACTGCATGTAGCAGGTCTCGAAGTGCAGCCCCGGCACATATTCCGTCGCGCCCCAATACCGGCCATATAAAGCGTCGCCGCCCGCAAGGTTGAGCGCGGACGCGACCGGCACGCCGTCGCGTTCGGCCAGGATCAGCACGAAGGCGTCTGGCTGGTCGCGATAAGCGCGCTCGAAGAACTCGCGGCTCAGATAGGGCGGATTGCCATGGTCGAAGTAGGTACGGCAATAGCAGCCGTAAAAGAATTCCAGTTGCGCGGCGCCGATGTCGGCGCCGCGCAGCCAGCGGAAGGTGAGGCCCGCGGCGGCGACCTTCTTGCGGTCCTGGCGGATCTTCTTGCGCTTGTCGTGGCTCATGGTGGCCAGGAACGCGTCGAAGTCGGCATAGTCCGCGTTGGTCCAGTGGAACTGCACGCTCTCGCGGATCATGAAGCCGGCCTCCCGCAGCGTGCGCATGTCGGCATCGGCGGGAAACAGCAGGTGCAATGACGACACGTTGACCTCTTCGGCAAACGCCACCAGCCCGCGCACCAGCGTCGCGCGGTCTTCTTCGTTGGCGGCCAGCAACCGCGGGCCAGTGACCGGCGTAAACGGAATGGCTGACAACAGCTTGGGGTAGTAGCGCATGCCGTGCCGCTGGAAGGCATCGGCCCACGCGTAGTCGAACACGTATTCGCCGCGCGAATGCGATTTCAAGTAGAGCGGCACGGCGCCTGCCAGCACGTCGTCGCGCCACAGCGCCAGGAAATGCGGCGCCCAGCCCGTCTGGCGCGATGCGCAGCCCGTGTCGTGCAGGGCAAGCAGAAAGGCGTGCCGCAGAAAGGGTTGATCCCCGGCCAGCGCGTCCCATTGCCGGGCGTCGATGCGGGACAGATCGGTTTCCAAGGTAAGGCGCAGGGGATCCATCCGCGAATGATAAAGTCTTCGGCAGCGCATGGCGTGCAAGCCATGGCAATGACAGGGATTTGAGGCGTCCGCGCGGCGCCCGGGAAAGACGGCAACATGGACAGCAGCAAGACTGCCCCTGGCGGGCGGGAGGAAGACGCGCACTGCATGCGCGCGCAGGCGCTGGCGGCGCTGGCCGCCACGGCTTGGCCCGACAAGCTGGCGTGCGT
>DMTA01000325.1 GCA_003454835.1 Achromobacter sp.
GGCGTTCAGCGGCGGCGCGGACTCGGCCATGCTGGCCGTACATGCGGCCGCCGTCGCGCCGCTGTTGGGCATCGAGGTGACGCTTTTCCATGTGCACCACGGTTTGCAGGCGCAGGCTGACGAGTGGGCGCAACACGGCCAGGCTCTGGCCGCAAGACTGTCGGTCCCGCTTCTCGAGGCGCGCGTCCAGGTCGAGCCGGCCAGCGGCAAGGGCATCGAAGCCGCGGCGCGCGATGCGCGCTACGCCGCGCTGGCCCGGTTGGCGCAGGAGCAGGGCGTCAATCACATCCTGCTAGCCCATCACCGCAATGATCAGGCGGAGACCGTGTTGTTGCGCCTGCTGCGCGGGACCGGCCTGTCGGGCATGGCGGCCATGTCTGCGGTGACGCAGCGCGATGGCGTGTTGTATGTTCGCCCGTGGCTTGAGCAGGATCGCAGCGCGATTCTTCAGGCGGCAGATGACGTAGAGGCGGCGATCGGCTGGCGCGCCGTGCAGGACCCCACCAATGCCGATCCGCGCTACACCCGCGCCGCGCTGCGTGAACTGCTGGCGCCCGTGCTCGATGCGCGGTGGCCCGGCTGGCGTGGCATTGTCGCGCGCCACGCGCGGCATATGGCCGAGGCGGCAGAAATCCTGGGCGAAGTCGCCCGTGAAGATTTTGCGCGCCTGGAACCCGGTGCTGATGACGCGAGTTTTTCGTTACAGGCGTGGCGCGGACTATCGCCCGCCCGTCAGGCGCAGGTGTTGCGGTATTGGCTGGAGCGAAATGGGGCGCGGATGCCCACCGACGCGCGCATGGCGGACCTGCTGAGGCAGTTGCGTGGCTTGCATAGCCTGGGCCATGACCGGCAATTGCGAGTGGAGCAGGCGGGCCACGTGATCCGCTGCCACCGCGGCCGCGTGTGGGTGGAGCGCCGCGGCCAGGGCGGTTCGTAGATCAGTACGTAAGGCGGTGTGCAGGTGGTACGTAGCTCCTCCAATTTGGGGCTGTGCCGACAAGCCCAATGCCGTAGTCACCCCCAAAATGGACATAAATCTGCGCAATCTGCGCAAATTTTTACCGTCGCGCTAGAATATATGGTTTTGCCCGTCAACACTTGCGGCGGGTGTCCAGCCAGAGTACGAGATGTCCCTGATCGTTCACAAATATGGCGGTACTTCGATGGGCTCGGTCGAGCGCATCAGAAACGTGGCGCGTCGCGTCGCAAAGTGGCACGCCGCCGGCCACCAAGTTGTTGTTGTCCCGTCCGCCATGGCGGGTGAGACGAATCGTCTGCTGGGCTTGGCGCGCGAGCTCTCGCCCCAGCCCGACGGCCGCGAACTCGACATGATCGCCGCCACCGGCGAGCAAGCCAGCAGCGGCCTTCTGGCCATTGCCTTGCAGGCCGAAGGCGTGTCCGCGCGCAGCTATGCCGGTTGGCAAGTGCCCGTGCGCACCGATTCCTCGTTCACGAAAGCCCGCATCACGTCCATCGACGACGCCCGAGTGCGCGCTGATCTGGACGCCGGCCGCGTGGTCATCGTGACGGGTTTTCAGGGCATCGACCCCGACGGCCACATCACCACGCTGGGCCGCGGCGGCTCCGACACCTCGGCCGTGGCCGTGGCAGCGGCCATCAAGGCCGACGAATGCCTGATCTACACCGACGTGGACGGCGTCTACACGACCGATCCGCGCGTCGTGCCCGAAGCGCGCCGCATGTCCGTCGTTTCCTTCGAGGAAATGCTGGAAATGGCCTCGCTGGGCTCCAAGGTCCTGCAGATCCGCTCGGTCGAATTCGCTGGCAAATATCGTGTTCCGGTCCGGGTCCTGTCCTCGCTGACCGACCCCCTTATCCCGCTCGACGAAGAAATGGTCTCGGGCACGCTGATTACTTTTGAGGAAGACGAAAAAATGGAAGCCGCCGTTGTCTCCGGCATCGCCTTCAGCCGCGACGAAGCCAAAATCACCCTGCTGGGCGTTCCCGACAAACCCGGCATCGCATTCTCCATCCTGGGTCCCGTCGCCGCCGCCAACATCGACGTCGACATGATCGTGCAGAACCAGTCCGTGGCCGGCACGACCGACTTCTCGTTCACCGTGAACCGCAACGAATTCACGCGCGCCGTGGACCTGCTCAAGCGCGAAGTCATTCCCGCCGTCGGTGCCCGTGAACTGTCCACCGACGAAAAGGTCGCCAAGGTCTCCATCGTCGGCATCGGCATGCGCTCGCACGTCGGCGTCGCCAGCCTGATGTTCCAGACGCTCTCGCAAGAGGGCATCAACATCCAGATGATCAGCACCAGCGAAATCAAGACCTCGGTCATCATCGACGACAAGTACATGGAACTGGGCGTGCGCGCGCTGCACAAGGCATTTGGTCTGGACCAGGCGCCTGCCACCAAGGTCTGATGAATCAGGTCCGGCACGATTTTTTTAAGTGAACGCCCCAATCGCGGGCAAGAGCCAAAAAAATCGTGCTAGAATCTCGTTCTCTTTTCGGAGACGTGCCCGAGAGGCTGAAGGGGCTCCCCTGCTAAGGGAGTATGTGGCTAAAAACTGCATCGTGGGTTCGAATCCCACCGTCTCCGCCAAAGACACTTGCACCAGTGACACAAGGTTGCCTCAAGACCCGCATAGCTTATTGCTCTGCGGGTTTTTTGTTTTGCCGTAGCGGCTAGTTGATGGCATGTCTGGTAATTCGCGCGCTTCCGCATCTATGATCCATGCGCGCCATCTCCGACAGGCAGACAAAGGATAGCCATGCCATCGTTTTCATTTGAGGAATCCCTGGCCCAGGCCTACCTGGAGATTTTGCAGGCAGACAGCTTGCAAGACGCCTTCGGCGATGCTTGCAAGCTGTCTGGATTGTTTCTATCCAGTCTACCGTCGGACTTTGGTCAAGCCAGCCATCGGGTCATGATTGTCGGCATGGAACCGAAAAAGTGGAGGGACGGCACATGCCCCTTTAGGCGCCTGGAGGCGCCAACGCTGAAAGCCGTCCGTGAGGCCATGAATGTGCATCGCGAGTTTTTGGCGGAACGACCGGGGCCACATCGGTTTTTGCAGTTTTTTAACCAGACCAAACGCCAACTTGAAACTGGCCTCAAAGGAAAGGAGGTTGCCCTCGTGTGGGCTAATCTCTTTTGCGTGAGTGAAGCGGCTGGAACGCCGACGCGCTCAGCTCATTTCCACAGGATTCAATCGGTGTCGGCCAAGCTGCTCAAGGCGCAAATCGATCTCGTCGATCCGGACGCAATCATCTTCACGACAGGGTGGAGATACGATCGATACTTGAGGGACTGCTTTCCTGCGAGGCAGGATAGTAAAGCGCTTGAACCCAAACGCCTGTGGAGGTTTCGGCATGGGCAGACGCTTTGCCTGCGCACCAGTCACCCGCGTTATGCAGCACATAACGCGTGGCGTGCGAAGGCCCTGGAACTTGTGCTGGACCACCTGCGCGCCGGCACGATGCCACCGCAAGGTCAAGTCAGATAAGCTCGCCGGGGCATAGTGGTTGGCCACATACCTGACGCGCTCATTGGGCCGGCCTCGGCACAACATTAATCGGCTACTTTAGGCTTTCTGACTTTTTGTTCTCCAGTGCATGCATCAGCGTTGTCGTTGCATCAACGCAAGCGCTTGCGCCTCTATGTCGTCGTCATTCGGACGAAAGTCCACTCGCAACGCCTGCGGGAGCCGCACAAAGTGCGATTGCGAACTGCGCGCGTACGCAGGGTCGTAATGCCTGTCGATGAGTTCGCGCGCCAGGTCTTCGCGGCGGCCTTCTTCCACCAGCGCGATCCAGCCCTTGATCGTGTCGCGGCTGTGCAGTCCCACCATGCGCTGCAATTGCGTCTTGAGCCAATCCGGCGTGTCGAATAGCCGCGCGTAATCCTGCTGCAGGAAGCGCGTGCGGTCCTCGCGGCTGGTGCGGACTTCGATACAGTCACCCTGGTGCATGGCGTTCAGCAGGGCGGCGGGCAGTTCCACGGTGCCTATCTTGCGGCTTTCTGCTTCGACAAATACCGGCTGGCTGGCGTCGAGTTCGCGCAGCCGGACGGTGAGCAGGGTGTCGAAGCGCTTTTGCGTGGGCTGCTGCGCATCAGGCCATGCGCCCAGCAACGAACCCCGATGGGATGCGAGGTCTTCCAGATCCAGCGTCTGCGCGCCCGCTTCGCGCAGCGCGTGCAGCAGGCGCGTCTTGCCGCTACCCGTGGAGCCGGTCAATACGAAGAAGTGCAGCGGCTGTGGGAGCGTTTGCAGGTCGTCCAGCGTGGCGCGGCGGTAAGTCTTGTAGCCGCCGTCAAGTTGCCGGGCGCGCCAGCCGATCATGTTGAACATCAGCGTCATCGAGCCAGACCGCTTGCCGCCGCGCCAGCAATAGATCAGCGGACGCCAGCCTTGCGGTCGGTCAGCGAAGGTGGTTTCCAGATGGCGGGCGATGTTGCGGGCGACGAGGGCTGCGCCAGCACGCGAGGCTTCGAAGGGAGAAACCTGCTTGTACATCGTGCCGATCAGGGCGCGTTCTTCGTTGTCCAGCACCGGTGCGTTGCAGGCGCCCGGGATGTGGTCATCGGCGTATTCCAGCGGCGTTCGCACGTCGATGATTTCGTCGAAGTCGTGCAGTCTGTCCAGGCTGACAAGCAGGTGTTTCACATGGACCGTCTCGGTAAGTAGGCCTGCAATTTTCGCATGCGGTGGTGTCTGCCGGCGTCGTGGCGGTCGATAGGATGGCGGCCCTTCAAGTTGGGTGTCTGACACTCACGGGGCGCCGCTTCAAGCTTAGAGTCCATCGATGCGGGTGTCAGACACCGAGGCGGCACCTACTCGCGAAGCGTCATCGCCAGGATGGGTGTCTGACACCCTGGGGGGCGCCGCTTCAAGCTTATAGTCCATCTATGCGGGTGTCAGACACCGAGGCACCACCTATTCGCGAAGCGTCATTACCCCAACGCAAGACACCGCGTAAGTCACCGGAGGCCGCCCGCGCGGCCGAACGGGGACGGGCAGCACAAGATGCCTCCAGCCCAAGAACCTCTGCAAAAAAATGCCAAGCACACCGACCGCCCCGGCGCCCGACAAGTTTCAGGTGCTAGAGTCCGGTGCGGTGGCGTCCCGGGGCTCGCGGGGCGTCGATAAGCCCGAGGGAATCTGAAGGGAAGGCCGTAGGCCTGGACGAAGATGACGANNGATGCCACCGTGCTGGACGCCATAAGAACCAACACCGCATCGTCAGCAAGCAGCAAAGATCTAAAGCCCCGGCCCAGCGTGCCGGAAAACGCGCAAATCAAAGCACCCGAGCAACCACATCCCGAGTTTGATGAAGGCAGTAGCAATGGACTTTTCTTTCAAGTGCACCACCTGTGACGAGGTTCATCACGGCCTGCCGAGCTTCGGCGCCGATGCGCCCGCCACGTATTACGCCGTCCCGCCCGAAGAGCGCGAGCAGCGTTGCGATCTGGGCAGCGACGATTGCGTGATCGATGAACAGCACTTCTATGTGCGCGGCTGCCTCGAACTGCCCATCGCGGGTCACCCCGAACCTTTCGTATGGGGCGTGTGGGTGTCGCTCAGTCTGCAAAGCTACGAGACGTGGGTGCGGATGTCGGACGAGGCGAAGCGTTCGCACACGCCGCCTTTGTTTGGTTGGCTCACGACGCGGCTGGATCCGTATCCCGACACGATCGGGCTGAAGACGCACGTGCATCTTCGGGACGACGGCATCCGGCCGTACATCGAATTGGAACCGACGAGCCATCCGTTGGCAATCGAACAGCGCGAGGGGATCACGACCGGCCGCGTCGCGGAGATCTACGCGCTACTGGTGCATGGCGACACGGGCGCGGCGTAGGCGTGCGATTCGCCGAACGGATCGCTGTCGAACGGCACGCCGCCCGACGGCACGCCGCCCGACGGCTCGCCGCTCGACGG